>CALGBT010000488.1 GCA_937884235.1 uncultured Pseudomonadota bacterium | reverse complement strand
GGTTTGATGACGGCCTCAAGGACTGGGATATCTCCCGCGATGCCCCCTATTTCGGCTTCAAGATCCCAGGCACTGAAGATAAGTACTTCTACGTCTGGCTTGATGCCCCCATCGGCTACATGGCCTCCACCCAGAACTGGGCCGAACGTGAGGGCAAGAACTTCGATGACTACTGGCTCTCGGATGACACTGAGATCGTTCACTTCATCGGCAAGGATATCGTCTATTTTCACACGCTCTTCTGGCCGGCCATGCTCATGGGAGCCGATTTCCGGGCCCCGGACAAGGTTTATGTCCACGGCTTCCTCACCGTCAATGGCCAGAAGATGTCCAAGAGTCGCGGAACCTTCATCCCGGCGAGTGCCTACCTCGAGCACCTGGACCCCGAGTACCTGCGCTACTACTACGCTTGCAAGCTGACCAGCAAGGTCGAGGATATCGACCTCAGCCTGGTGGATTTCGTGGCCCGGGTCAACGCCGATGTGGGCAATCAGTTCGTCAATCTCGGCAGCCGCGTCATCAACTTCCTGCACAAGCGATTGGACGGCAAGCTGGGCACCCTCGATGCCCCGGGAATCGAGTTGCTGGAGGCCATTGAGGCGGGCGCCAAAGCGATTGCTGATCTCTACGAAGGCCGGGAGTTTGCCCGGGCCATGAAGGAGATCACCGCCCTGGCCCATCGCGCCAACCAGTTTGTCGCCGATACGGCACCGTGGGCGCTCATCAAAGGCGATGCCGAGGCCGCCCGCAGCGCTCTGACTGCGGCCATCAACGCCTTTGCCAAGATCAGCGTCATGCTACAGCCGGTGTTGCCCCGTCTCACCGCCTCAGTCGATGCCATCATGGGCCGGGAGAGAGGCGCCTGGGAGGCCGTTGACATCCGCCTTGAGAACGTCGCCATCAACCCCTTCGAGCCCATCTTCAACAAAGTCACCGACGAGATGATCGAGAAGCTGGTGGAGTCACTCACGGCGGCGGCCGGCACCGCGGCACCTGCGGCGGAAGAAGACGTAGAGGTCCCGCCCCTCGGCGAGCAGCTCTCCTACGATGACTTCCTCAAGGTCGACCTGCGGGTGGCCCGCATCCTCGAAGCAAAGTCGGTACCCAAGGCCAACAAGCTGCTGGAATTGCGCATCAGCCTCGGTAAATTGGGCGAGCGTACGATCTTTGCCGGCATCAAGAAGACCCACGACCCCGAGAAACTCGTCGGCCGCAAGATTATCGTCGTCGCCAACCTGGCCCCAAGGACCATGAAGTTCGGCGTTTCCGAGGGCATGCTGCTGGCGGCCGCCGGTGATGACCCCGATGGTCTCTTCCTCTCGGCCCTCGAGGACGGTGCCCGGCCCGGCATGAAGATCAGCTAGTACGGGAGCCCCATGGAAAAGCTGCTGACAACGCTCTGCCAGCAAGCCGCGGCCGCTGGCCGCGAGACGCTGCTGGAGCACGAGCTCTACGCACTGCTGGAGGCCGGCGGACTGACGGTGCCGCGCCACTTCATCCTCACCGGAGCCCCGGAAATCTGGCCCGGCCAACTCGTCGAATTGCCCGGTGAACGGGTGGTGCTCAAGGTCGTCTCGCCAGCCATCGCGCACAAGACCGAACTGGGTGGCGTGCGCATCGCTCGCAACCAACCGGCGGATATTCTTGCCGGTGCGCAAGGGATCGTGGCGACTGTCTCAAAACGCGGGGGTAAAGAGCTGGCCAGTGCCATCGCCGGAATCCTGGTCGTGGAGTACGTGGACGGCGAGCTGAGTCTGGGCGGGGAGTTGCTCGCCGGCCTGCGTCGGACCCCCGATATGGGCTATGTGGTCACCCTCGGCCTTGGCGGTCTCGATGCCGAGGAGCTAAGCCGCGCTTTTGCTGCCGGCGAAGCCACGGTCACGTACTCGGCCGAGCTGCTGGACCCCGTGGCGGGGTTGGAGAAGTTCAAGCGCTCCTATGCCTACCGACGCATCGCCGGCCTCAGCCGCTCCGGGAAGAAGCTGGTAGGCGATGGTGAATTGCTGCAGATCCTGACCTGCTTCCAGCGCATCGTCCGGCACGCCATCACGCTCGCCGGGACCGGCTGGTCCATCGAGGAGCTGGAGGTGAACCCGTTTCTCGTCCGGGACGGAGCCTGCGTGGCCGCGGATGCCCTCTGCCGTCTTGCGCCCGCCCACGACGTGCCGACGCTGGTCGATCTGTCGAAAGTACGCCGCCTCCTCACTCCCGATACCGTGGCCATCGTCGGCGTTTCCGCCAACTCCATGAACGTCGGCCGGGTGATTCTGGGCAACCTGTTGCGGGAGGGCTTCCCCATTCCGGAACTTCGGGTGATTCGCCCAGGAAGCGACGACATCGACGGGGTTGCGTGCGTCGACTCTATCGCCGACCTGCCCTGGGTGGCGGACCTGCTGGTTATCACCGTCGGGGCCCGCCAGGTGGGGCCGATCATGGCGGAGGTGATGGTCACGGGCAAGGCCGCTGCAGTAATCATTATTGCCGGGGGTATGGGCGAAACCGCCGAGGGCCGCACCGCTGAAGACGAGCTGCGCCAGATGGTCTCGGCGGCACGGGGGCGAGGGGACCCCGCCCCGGTCATCGTCGGCCCCAACTGCCTAGGCATCCGTAGCCGACCGGGGAAGTACGATACGCTCTTCATTCCCGAGCGCAAGCTGGCCCGGCCGCAAGGCACAGTCAGCAACAGTGCCCTCATCTGCCAGTCCGGGGCCTTCATGGTCACGCGCATGGATGGGCTGGGCTTTATCGATCTGAACTACGTCATCAGCACCGGCAACCAGGTCGATCTCTCCCGCACTGACTTTGCCGAGGTGGTCCTCGCCGACGATACGGTGGACGTGCTGGCGCTCTACATCGAGGGCTTCCAAATCCTCGGCGGTCTTCGCCTCGCCGGGATCGTCAAGCAAGCTGTGGCCAGGGGCAAAAAAGTCTTCGTCTACAAGGCCGGACAGACCCGTGACGGGCAATCCGCATCTGCCAGCCACACAGCCTCCATTTCCAGTGACTACCTGGCCTGCACCGAGGTACTCCGTGATGCCGGGGCCTCCATGGCCACCACTTTCGAGGAACTGCAGGCACTGCTAGGCATGGCCGCTCTGCTCCACAAGCGCCAATGCAACGGTGGGGGCATCGCCGCCCTTTCCAACGCCGGTTTTGAAGCA
>CALGBT010000487.1 GCA_937884235.1 uncultured Pseudomonadota bacterium | reverse complement strand
CCTCGGCGCTGTCCGGGTAGGAATCCTTGTCCAGGTACATGTTGTGGAGTGTCTCGTTGCGCGAGTTCGCCAGCAACTGGAGCACTCCGCCAGTCACCGCAACCGCCGCACCGGACCCCAGCAGCACCCATTCCAGCGTCCGGGAGTTATTCTCCAGGGAGGCAGGTCTGGCGATGGTCGGCGTCGCCGTCGGGGTGGCCACGACCTCCGGTTCGGGTGGAACGGGCTCTGGCGCGATGGCCAGCAACTGGATGCTGCGGGCCCCCTGGTCGCCGAGTTCCAGTACCTCGATGGGCACGAGTTGTGACTCGTATCCCTCTCTGGCGGCGTGGATCGCGTGACTGCCCGGGCGGAACCACCAGGTCAGTGGACAGGGGTAGTGGGGGCTGGCGCTCGTCGCGGCTACATCCGCTGGCGCACCTGCGCCGCTCCGCAGGCTCAGCAAGACGCCCTCGGGTTCGCAAGAGAGGACGACCTTCTTGTGCTCTTCGGTGAGCTTCTCTTCCACTCCTTTGAGCCACTTTGCTGCTTTGGTGTCATCCCCCGTGCCACTGCGAAGATAGAGTGAGAAGTAGTACCAGGCCTCCGGGAGCTTGTTGAGCTTCTTGTAGGCAAGCGCGGTGGCCTTGAGCACCTTCGCCTGGGCCTCCTCCTCAACCTTGTCGAGCAGCGGGAGCCAGATGTCGATGGCCTGCTGGTACTCCTTCTGGATGGCCAGATCCACCCCTTGCTGGAAGAGCTGCTCCGAAGTGGGGTCCTCTTGTGACCATGCTGCCTGTGCAAAACAGAGCAGTGCGCAGGCACAGACGGCAAGAGCAGTGGTGCATCGTCTCATCGCGACAACCCTCCGCCAGAAGTTTTCCTCCAACTAACCCGCAACCTCTGGCCACTACGGGTCACTACTTGAACTCCGAGAAGTCATCGTCCTCGGCCTTCTCCCGCGCCGTCTCCGCGGCCTTCTTCTGCGCCAGCTCTTTGGCCAGCTTATCGGCCTCAGCCTTCTTCTCCAGCTCCCGCTTCTCCCGGGCGGCGGCTCTAGCCTTCTGCTCGGCATGCCGGTTCTCCGCTTCGGCAGCGGCCTGCTTCGCTGCCTCGCGGGCCGCCGCTTCCGCGGCCGCCGTTTCCGCCAACTGCCGGGCCTCCACTTCCAGCGCCGCCTGCCTGGCCGCAACTTCCTCAGCCAGCCGCCTCGCTGCTTCCTGCTGTGCCGCCAGTGCGAGCTTCGCTTCTGCCTTGTGGACCTCGTCGGCCAACAGCTCTGGCGGAGTTGCTTCCGGCGGTGCGACGACAGGCTCCGCCGCCACGGCTGGCTCACTCTCGGATTCCTGGGCAATGGCCCCCGTTTGCACGTCTGAAGAGGGCTCGGGTTCAGTGGTGCCGCCATCCACTTGTGCGGCAGCACCAGCGAGAGCCGTGGTCGGAGTTGTGTCGGGTGCGGTCGCCGGCATTGCTTTGGCGGCACCGGACTCTGCAGTCGGCACTTCGGCCTTGCCGGCCCAGGGGCGCCAGATTGCCAGCAATCCCAGGAGCACTGCCGTCGCTACTACCGAGGCCGCGATGAGGCGCATCTTGCCCCCACCGCTGCTGCGGATGAGGGCCTGGGTTCCCTTGCCCGGCTCCTGGCTGACAACTTCACCCGCCGACTGGCTCTCGGTCTGCTGCTTCTTGGTGAGCGACGCGTATTCCTGCTTGGTGATGATGCCGGCCTCAGCAGCAGTCTCCGGTGAGTCGGGGGGGCCTGACTCCACCACGGGACGCTCCATCGACTCGGTGATCACCCGTGCGCCCTCCGCAGTTGTCTTGAGAGGCCGCAAAGTCACTGTCTCCGGTGCCAAATTGTGATCCTGGAGCGCCGCCTTCAGCTCCTTCCGGAATTCGATGGCGGACTGGGGCCGATCAGCCGCGTTCTTCTGCAGGACGCGCCGCAGGAAGTGGTCGATGCTCTTGGGCACCGTGATGCTGGGGTTCTTGACGTGGATGGGCGTCGGCGGCTCCTGGATGTGCTTCCACAGGGTCTTCATGGCAGTGTCGCCCACAAAGGGGGGGCTGCCCGTCAGCATCTCGTAGAACACGATGCCCAGGGAATAGAGGTCGCTGGCGGGCACGCAGGGGTTGCCCAGGGCCTGCTCCGGGCTCAGATATTTCGGCGTGCCGATAATCATGCCGGTCTCAGTGACAGTATCCATGGAGGTATCGCCCATGAGCTTGGCGATGCCGAAATCGAGGACCTTGACGTGCTCCTCTTCCCAGCGGGCGATGATGAAGAGGTTGTCTGGCTTCAGATCGCGATGAAGGATGTTGGCTTCATGCGCCTCCTGCAGCGAATCGCAGGCTTCCATGAGCAGTGCCGCTGCACGCTGATAGTCCAGGGGGGCGTGCTCCTTGATCAGGGTCGACAAGGGTTGCCCCTGCAGCAGCTCCATCGTGTAATAGAGAAGGCCTTCACGGCTGACGCCAAAATCGTGCAGTGTGACAGTATGCGGGTTCTGCAGGGAGGCGATGGCCCGCGCTTCATTGAGGAAGCGCTTCACCGCGGTTTCGTCCTGAATCACTTCGCGGCGCACGACCTTCAGCGCCACGATGCGTTTGATCAGGTGCTGCTCGGCCTTATACACAACTCCCATGCCACCGCGGCCAATCAGCTCCATGACGGTATAGCGGTCGTCCAGCACTTCGCCCACGAGGTCCCGCTCCATGAGCGAAACCAGATGTTGCCCGTCATCAGGACAATCCACCGTCTCCTGGGGAAACTTCTTGAAGCATTTCGGACAGTATTTCTCACCTTCCATCGTTCTTCATGTTTAACAGAAACCGGCGTACGCTGCAAAAGCAATCGTTCACGTGCGGACAACCTCGACTCGGGTGGTGCGCTCTGGGCTGGGTGGTGCGAACGGCAGTGGTTTTCGCATTTGACCGCACCCGCTGGTTTGTTATCATGGCCGCAGGCCTGTAACGGAAGCATCTTGAGCGCATCTTGAAGGAGCGACATGAAGAACATCGCCGCGTGCATTGCAGTAACCATGCTGTTGACCGTCGGTTCCGTCGGTCTGGGGCGGAACATCATCTGGGACGGCGGCTATCAGTCCATTGAGGACGGCGGCAACATGAAGCAGGCTCCGGCGACCATCACGCTGGCCGGCGATTCGAAGCAGCCCACCGGTTACCTCTGCTCTTTCGAGTTGGACGGCAAAGCCAAAGAGGTCAGCTTCACGCAAACGCAGTGCACCCGCGTCGGTTCCCACGTCCTCTGCACCGCCCCCCGCCAGGCCGAAGGCAAACCCTTCACCGGCGACATGTGCTGGGGCGACATCTATCTCAAGAAACCGCATCCGGCTATTCTCGGCAAGTAGAACCCTGATAGAACCACCTCTCAGCACCGCCCGTCAGGGTTGTGACGCCTTTCCCGTCTACTAAAGCGAAAGAGTCATGGTTGCCAGCAAGGAGGTGTCCAGCGCCTCTACGTCGGGCGGCGGCTCATGGTCGTAGGCAACGGCGAAGTTGGTCCCCAGGGCAAAGTGCTGGGTCACTTTGGCGGTGAGTTGGAGTTCGTTGGCGACCCGGAAGTCGCTGGAGAAGGCATCCAGGCGGGGCTGAAAGTAGACCGTTTCGGAAAGAGAAAGCTGCTCGATGATATCCCAGGAAAAGGAGAGGTAGCTGTTCAGTCGGTGGTTCCTCTCTGACAGCGCCTCGTCCGGGTCATCGTCCCGGCGGAGCTCCTCGACCTCGAACATGTAGTGGATACCAATGGCCAGACTGAGTCCTTCCTGCCTGAGCAACTCCAGACGGGGCCCGGTTCCCGCCAGGCCGCGAAATGTCAGCCGTTTGAACTTGTTCGATGCTCCCTGCACCCAAACTTCCCAGGCGATGGCCTGCGTGAAGTAATACTGATAGCGCAGGTGGCTGAAGAGGGCGTTGGTATACTCGGCATCGTCCTTGATGCCCAGCTCCGCGGACGAAGCGGAGATGACCCGCTGCTGCCCGGACGCCAGCGACATCAGCAGGCCGCCGGTACCCACAAAGAGGTCAACGTTGCCGGTTTTGAGCGCTACGCTACCCGTCAACTCCAACGCAAAGCCATCCTTGGTAGATGGGCCCAGTAGGGGCTGAATGTTGACAATTTGGGCCGTGGCTGGAGACGTTGTCAGAGCCAGCAGCAAGAACAGAGGAATAGAGATGTACTTGTGCACCGGAAACCTCCTTAGGCTGTAGCCTATGGGCAGACCGGCGATGGGTCAAATTGCCGGGTTGCTATTACGGCCCTTTGCGCGGCGGCAGCGCGCCTGACGACGGCACTGCGCCTGACGACGGCACTGCGCACCATGTGGGGTGGGGTGGACCAAACTGGACCACGCTGGACCAGGTGGACGGAAAGGGGGAAGACGTGCGCGAGCATGGGGGGGTGTTGCTGGCGTGCGCGCTTCGACTCGGTTGATGTGATGTTTCCCCCGGGCTTCCGCCCGGGGCTAAGGCGGGTGTCGCCCGGCCTGCGGGCCGGGCTTTGATCGGATTGGGGTTGATCGGGGACAGCCGGGTGCGGAAGGTATGGGTCTCGCGTGAAGAGGCGGTTGCCGTTGACGTTGGGGAGGCGAGAGACACGACGAGTCGTTACCCCGTCACCCGCCAGCGCAAAGAAAACGCTCCCGCGGTCACCCTGCGGAGCGAGGCAATGCTTCTGCATCCG
>CALGBT010000486.1 GCA_937884235.1 uncultured Pseudomonadota bacterium | reverse complement strand
GTGACCGGTAGGAACTGATGGTGCGAACCGCCCCACCGAACTCCGAAGTATCTAGCGTTCGCTCCAGCACTGGCAGCAAGGATGTGTCTTGAAGCACCAACAGCAACTCTGTGGGGCTCTTCTCTACCACCTGGAACCGGGGCTTTCCGGCCACCTTCAAGTCGACGGTCGAAAGACCTGAGCGGTGGTCAAAGTCGACACTGGTGACCCGTGCTTTCACCTCCTCTCGGGGGGCGGGACGGGCTGCGGCCGCTTGCTGTTCAGCCACCTTCGCCAGTCGCTCCTTTTCCGCCAACTCCTGATGAAGCGCAGCAATCTCCTGCTCCTTCTGCTCGAGATTGGCGACCAGTCGGTTGTGTAGTTGCTCGTTGACGCCGTCGCTTCGTCTCTTCTCAAGGTCGGCAAGGAGAGATTGCTTCTCCGCCTGAGCTTGCGACAGTTCTTCCCTCAGTTGGCTCGCGAGCTTGTCCTTCTCTGCTTTCTCCCGCTCCAACTTGTCTTCCATCTGGCTTGCCAACCTGTTGTCAGCCTGGGCCTTTGCCAGTTCGACCTTCAGTTGGCTCGCGAGCTTGTCCTTTTCAGCCTTCTCCCGCGCCAGCTTGTTTTCCATCTCGCTTGCCAACATGCTCTTGTCGGCCTCGGCCTTTTTCAGGCGCAAACTCATTTCCTTGGCCTGGAGGGCGGCCTCCTTCTTCTCCAGCGCGAGGGCTTTTTGCAGCCGGGCTAGCTCCTCCCGGGCGGTCTTGGCCTCGTTGACCTGACTCTCCAGCCCGGCTGCCTTCTGCCGGTACTGCTCCAGACGGGCAATCTTCTTCTCCAGTGAGCCCACTCGGGCAGCTTCCTGCTGAGCACTCTTCAGTTGCTTCTTCAATGCGCTGACCTGCTGCTTGGAGGTCTGAGCCTGCTGCAGCTTCTCTTCGAGGTCTCGCACCGTCCGTGCCAGCTCAGAGGCCTTCTGCACGTCAGCTTTCGCGGCATCAACCCGCACCGCGGACTTGCGGGCCTCGGTCAGTTCAGTTTTGGTACGCGCCAACTCCTGCTTGTACTCAGCAGCCCGCTCAGCGGCCTCCCGGATGCTTGCCAGCTCTCCTTCCAACTGCTGAACCCGAGTGGCCTTCCCCTGAGCTGTTGCCAGCTCTTTCTCCAGTCTGGCGTGCTCAAAGCGGGCCTGCTTGAGCTCCGTCTGAGCCGCCGCCAGTTCCTCTCTATTGACTCCGCGGGTACGAGCTGCGGCAATTTCCTTTTGCAGTTGGGCCACCCGGTCCGACATCCGCTGCTTCTCGACGGCAGCAGCATGACTCTCCTGCTCTGCTCGGGCCAGATCATCCTTGGTGGTCTCCAGCTTGGACTGGACACTCGCAAAGCGCTCCTGCCACTCGGCGCTATCGGCGCGCGCGGTGGCCGCGGTCTCTTGCGCGGTTTGCAACTCGGCTTCGCGTTGGGCCAGCCGCTCTTCGAGTCCACCTTTGCGGGCCTTCACCACTGAGGTCTGTTGGACCTTCTCTTCGTAAAGCTTCTTGTATCGAACCAGGTCGTCGTTGCGGCCCTCAAGCTGCTTGTTGAGTTCCTTGAGTCTGGCCGCCAACTCTTCTCGCTTGCTCTTCTCTTTCTGGGCCTGAAGGAGCGCCTCCTCGTGGCGGTTCTTCCACTCCTGTGCGGTCCCTTCCGTCTGCTGAATGCTCTGGGCCAAGGTGGCCAACTCCTGCTGCTGCTTTCGCAACTCCTGCCCCGCTTCCGCCAGCTTCAACTCCGTGGTGGCCTTGTCGTCAGCCAGGCTCCTGCGCGCGGCTTCTTCTGCGACCACGCGTTGCTGCAGGCTTTGCACCGTATCCTTGAGACCATTGGCTTCCACTTGCACAGATTCGTGACGCTCTTCGAGGGCCTCTTTGCGCTCTGCCATCTGCTGTAGGCTGGCTGTTGCTGCGGCGATCTCTGCGCGCAACTGGGACAGCTGAGCGTCAGCTGCCATCTCTACCGCGGTCTTGCCTGCCGAAGCCGAAGTGAATGCCTGCTCCAGTCGGGACAGCTCGCCGCTCTTGCGCTCCAGCGTGCCGGCCAGCGCCGCCAGTTCTTTCTCGACAGTCTCCTTCTGTGCGTGTGCGGCGGTTAGAGCCTGCCTTGCCTGTTTCTCACGGGTGGTCAGCTGCCGGACGGTGTTGGCCGCGGCGGTAAGCTTGTCAGAGAGGAGCTTGTTCACCTCTTCTTTTCTGACCATCTCAGCCGATACCCCGGCGAGGCGCTCCTTCAACTCCGTCCGCTCGCGCTCGAGGCGATTGCGGTCGTCCTGCACCTTGCTGAGCTTATCCTTTAAGACCTTCAATTCGGCCCGTTGCTTCTCCGTCAGCGAGGCCTTGGACTCCGAAGCCTGGACTGCCGATGCGTAACGGGCACTCGCGTCCTCAAAGGAGGCGGTCTTGCCCTGCAACTCCTGGCGCAGGACGACTACCGCTCGCTCCTTCTCTGCCACTTCGGTGCGCATTGCGTCAACGTTGGTGCGCAAGGACTCGTACTTGCCCTTGAGCCACGCCACATCCTGCTTGCGGGCCGCAAGTTCCTGTTCGAGATCGGAGACACGGCCCTCATTGGTCTTGGCGGCAGTGGTTGCCCGCTGATAGTCGTGTTCCAATTCAGCCAGCTTGCGGGTGACCGCATCGAGACGGCCCTGCTTGGTCTCTAGTTCTTCACTCAGCTTGGCGACCTTCTTATTGTCCGTGGCCTTCTTACCCTTCGCCAGGCGGGCGGCTTCAGCCTTCAGCTCGGCGAGTCTAGCCTCTTCTTTCTTGCGACTCTCGACCATCCGTTGGAGGCTTTCCTTCTCCAACTCGAACTGGGCACGCAACTGGCCTACTGAGTTCTTCTGTTGAACGAGGTTGGCCTCGGCAATTGCCAGTTCCTTGAATTTTGATTCCCGCTCCTTTTTCAGTTCTGCCACCAGCGCGTGCTGCTCTTCCCAGCGGCTTTCGAGTTTGTGCGTTTCCGCTTCCAGCTTCACCCGGCTTTCATGTGCGCTGGCGAGCTTGCTCTGTTCGGTCTGGCGTTGGGCGACGAGTTCTTCCAGCTGCTTGCGTTCGCTTTCGAGACGAACCGTGGTCTGGCGTGCCTCGTGGAGAGCCTCATCCTTCAGTTGGCGAGCGATTTCAGCGTTGCGCCGTTCGATTTCTCTCTGTGCTACGTCCTTCTTTGCAGCCAGGCGCAACTCCTCCTGTTGGTTTGCTTCAGCCAGGGCCTGCTTGCGCTCCTCTTCCTTGGCTACCGCGGCGCGGGCCGCGGCGAGCTTGGCGTTAAGTGCCTCAACCTTTGCCTGCAAGGCCTCTTCGATCTCCGCCGTCTTCTTCTGTTCCAGCTTCACTGCCTGGGCCAGTGCAGCTTCCTTGGCCTTGACAACGTCGGCCAGTTCCTGCTCCACGGCCTGCTTGCGCTCTTTCTCCAGACGGGTCTGGAGGCGCAGCAGTTCAACCTTCTCCTTTTCCTTGACTGCGGCGTCCAGCGCTGCGGCCCTCAACTCTTCCGCCCGCTTGCGCTCTTCTTCTGCGGCGTCACGAGCCTGCTCAGCTAGCCCCAGAGCCTTCTCCACTGCCAACTGCTTGCTGCGCTCAGCTGCCGCCGCCTTCTCAGCAGCTGCACGAGCTTCCTCCAGCCGCAGCTTCTCTTCCTTGAGAGCGGCGATGCGGCTGACCTCAATGGTCTCCATTGCCCGGGCGGCCTCTTGTTCCTTCTCGGCCATAGCTCGAGAGCGGATCACCAGGTCCTTATCCTCTAAGGCTTTAAGGCGAGCCTGCTCGGCCTCGGCGCGCATCTGCTCGGCCTTGCGGGTCTCTTCGGCGATGCGGGCCTGCAGGATTTCCTCTTCGGCTCGCTTTTCGCGAGCCAGGGAGACGAGGCCTTCCTCTTTGGCCCGAGCCTGTTTCAACTCGGTGAGCAATGCCCGCTCGCGCGTCACTGCTTCTTCCAGCTTGGCGAGCGCCTCAGGCCTGGCATCCTGGAGTTTGCGATTCTCCGCATCCACCACGATGAGGATGTCATTGCCTCGGGCGGAGACGTCGTAGGGCGCATCGCTCTCGAAGGTCACGATGATGCGCGCAAACTCACTGCCCGCCTTGTTGTAAGAGAGCGTGCCAACCCGTGCGATGACGCCATTGAAGACCTCGACGGTACCGTCAATAGCCCCAATGTCACCTGCCGCAATGTCGATAAAGAGGCGCGGCGGATCGTCCAGACGAAAGACGTTGAAGGTCGGCGTTTCGCTGCCGCTGATGCGAATCAGCGTCGCGGCCGGGTCCTCCTTGACGGCGATCTCCTGGAGTTTGTTTCTTCCGCCTCCCGCATAAGCCGCCATTGAAGCGGTCAACAGGAGCATCAGAGCAACCGGGAATATAAGCCTTTTCATGGCAAGTCCTCTCGCAAAATACACAAGTGCCCAGAAAGTGGACGGCTCAAGTGTAAACCGGGTTGTGGGGGGCAGCAAAAAAAGTGAACAGCGTCTAGGTGGGGAGCTAAATCGTGCTTGCTACTACCATGATGCAGGCGTGGTGAACAACGTTTTCAAAATGGCTGGCGGCGTACTCGAGCACCTGATCATTAAAAGAGCCGTCCTGGAACCAGACCGTGTCGAAACCATGGCCTGCGATTTGCTGGAGGACGGCCAGAGTTACCGCCGGGGGGACAACAAAGTCGACAATTCCTACCGGCTCCGTCAGCGCCAGGAGCGATGGGTAGGCGGTGAGCCCCTCTATGAAAGGTTCCCGGGGATTGATGGGGACTACCTCGTAACCCCGGCCCGTGAGATTGCGGACGATAATGTTGCCGTACTTCGCAGGGTCGGGCGAGGCCCCGACCACGGCAACTCGCCCCGTTTCACCTTTGGCCCTGAGTTTTGCCATTACCGTCGCGTTTACGCTTCCCTGTTCGCCGATCATCTATTTCTCCTGCAGGTTGGTTGCAGATGTAGGGAGCGGTGTCTTCCAGCCGTGCTCCAGTAGATCCGACACCCGAGTGGCATGGAGTTCGCGGTAGAGAGCATCCGAGGCTCTGCCCAGAGTTGCGCAGACCGGGCATGACCGGCTGGCAAGACAACCTCTCTCCTCCTTCTGGCAGTAGTAGATCCTGGCAGTTCCCTCACAGGCGTCAACGATGTCGCCGATGGTGATCTGCTGAGGTTTTTTCTTCAGCATGTAGCCGCCCCGCTTACCCTTTCGGGAGGCCAGAATGCGGGCTGTGACCAACTTCTTGAGGACCTTGATGAGGTAGGATTCAGAAACCGAGATCCCTTCGGCAACGGCGGCCGAAAGGACCGGCTCGCCAGTATCGAGGGTGGCCAGAAACCAGACTGCGTGGATACCCATTTCGCTGGACATCGTCAATTTCATCTTGCGTCCTCCCCAGGGTATGATTGGCCATTGGCGGGGTTTGGTCAAGTGTGCCGTTCCCCTAATCATCATTCTTCTGGGCCCCATGCACATTCGTCCTAAAGTCGAAGGGGTGGCAGTCGTAACCTGCTTCCACGCGCATGACAGTGGCGTTGAAATCGAGGCCGGAAGATGAAGCATACAATAATAGCCCTCTCAATCCTCTCCACGGTGGCCCTCGGCGGCTGCTTCGATATCGAACTCCAGGTTCCAATCGTAACCCAGGTCGCAACAGTGGAAGGCAACCAGGCGCTCTTCATGGCCAAGGCCACTCTCCACGGTGAAGTGCTGGGTCCGGCTCGGGTCGAGGATGGCCTTGGGTTTGGTGACCAGGCAATTGGTCAGGTCTATCTCGAGGAATTCACCCTCCAGGTCACCGACCATGCACGTGATGGCGTTGCAGACATCGACGATCTCGTATTCGTTGAGTCCATGGTCATTCACGTGCGTTCCCTGGACCAATCCTCTGGCCTGAAAGAAGTTGCCATCGCCTGGTTCTACGCCGACGAGTCAGAGGACAGCACGCCTGGCCGGCTGGTCTTCGAAGTTGACCACGAGTTGGATCTTAAGGACTATGTTGATGGTGGCTTCGAACTCTTCTCCAAGAGTGTCAGCCGGGTTCCCAGCGACGATGTTTCCCTTGAGGGAGTTGCCCTCTTCACCGCCATCCCTGAGTAACTCCTGCTACTTCTGTTTGGGAAAGCTCAGCTTGAAAGGAATTACTCCTCCCTTATCTCCGTAGAGCAGTTGGTAGCTCCAGGCCGACGAAAGGACCCGCTTGGTGTAGCGGCGTGTCTGGTCATAAGGGATATACTCTACAAACTCGTCGATGGCCCGATTGCGCGTACGTTTCAGCGTCTTGTAGACTCCCCCTGGGCCAGAGTTATAGCCTGCCACGGCTAGAGCAGGATGGTGAAACTTGTCCAGGAGGTAGCGCAGATACTTGGTACCCAGGGGAATGTTCTGGGCCGGGTCACGCAAGCCCTTTCGGGAAATCTGTTTGCCCGCGACCCAGCTTGCGGTCTTCTGGAGAAGCTGCATCAGTCCCAGGGCGTGGGCGTAGGATTCAATGGCGGGGTCAAACCCACTCTCTTCTCGCATGATACTGACGATCATGCTCCATGGGACCTGCTCAGCCTTGCCATGGGCCTCGACCAGTTCCCTGAATGGATAGGGATATGCCTCTGGCCACCATCGGGAGTCTACCTTCTGGGGATAGGCGTAGCGGTATTCGGGGAGCTTTCGCCGCAGGAGGTTGTGGGAGAGCGGATAGCGGCCTGCGCGGTCGTAGAGGAAGGCCGCAAGAAGCCGAGAGTGCACAGAACTGTCTGCGGCGACCAGGGCAGCATCAAGCTCTTCCTGAGCTTCTTCATAGAGTTCCAGTTGCAGAAACTGGAAGAACCGTTCCAGCCGGATTCCCCCCTGACCGGCGGCCGCCAGAACCGCAGGCAGATCGGGCAGGGTGGCCGCAGACTGTTTGCGTGCTGCAGCCAGGGCTTTGCTCCCGTTGCCCCGCTTCTGTTCTTCCAGTCGCAGGTAGGAGAGGAGCGCGTACCAACTCATTGGGTACTGCCTGAGCACCTCTTCAAACCGCGCCCTGGCAGCTTTTGCCTTCTTCTGTCGAAGCAGCATGCGCCCGGCCCAATAGTCGAGTCGGCCGTCGCTGCGGTAGTCGGCACGCTGCGGTAACTTCGGTGCCAGTGCATCGACAGCAGCTAGAGCAGCGTCATACTTGCCATCCCTGTAGAAACCCCAGACCTGTAGCCAGGCAGCATCGGGTACCATGTCCCCGTCTGGGAAGTCCCGCAAGATCCGCTCCACCACGCGGTTGACATCATCGCCTTCGCCGTCCCGGTCATGGATGCGCGCCACGAAGAGCAAGGCGTCCTCGCAGTATGTCGCTTTGGGGAACCTGGTGGCGAGCAGGTCGGCCCACTCAATTGCCTGGTCCTTCTTGCCGGCTTTGTAGGCGGACTCCACGCTGCGGTAGAGCACCTTGGCTTCGACATAGGAGTCGCAGTCTTTCACAAACCGCTCGAAGAACGGGATGGAACGAGTCTGCTCCCGTTTGCGGGCCCAGGACTCTGCCTGCAGAGCCAGCGCTCGGCACCAGACCTCGCTCTTCTCCTTGGTCTCGGCCATGAGCTTGTCGGCGGTGCGAATGGCCCGGGTGTGGTCGTGTCCATCATAATACTCCCGCGCCTGTTGTAACCGCTCGTCGGGAGTCAACTCGAGTTGTCCGGCAAAACCATTCTGCCTCAACTCCTTTGCCAGCGCCTCAGCATCACGCACTGCACTGGAAGAGGGCATGCGCACTTGAATCTCCTTCACCAGAACGGCTGCGGCGCCATGGGAGTTGGTGGCTATGGCCCGCTTTGCCTGCATGACCAGTAAAGTGCCCGTGGTCTTGTGTCGAGCCCTGTATCTTGCTGCGCAGGCATCAAAGCCGGGGAAACTGCCGGCCCGGTACAGGGCAATGCACTCCATCTCCAACGCGTTGCGTGCCTTGACGAAGTCTGCCGATACCGTTGCCCAGGCGGCGGCGGCTTTGGTGTATTCCTGCTGGCGATAGAAGCTCAACCCTTCGTAGTGGCGGCACCAGTCAGCCAGCTGGTGGCCATCCACCGCGCATCCGGCAAACCCTGCGGCGGCGTCCCCGTACTGTTCGGCATCGAGTTGGAGCCGCGCCAGGAGGAAGGAAAGAAGTGTGCGTTCGTTGGGGGGCAGGTTGCCTGCCAGGATCTTGCCGAGGCCTTTGGCCGCCCTCTCCAGGTTGCCTGCGAGCCAGAGCTGCCTCACTTTCTTGAGGTCCTTTGACTGGGTCAGGAGGGACTCCATGCGCTGGCCAATGTCATCCTGCGACCACCCCGGGGGGGCTTGCCCAAGAACCTGGGAGATGGCTGGACCGGCGCGGCCCTGATCGGCCCAGGAGGCTTCCACAAGAGCTGTGGGAATCAAGAGCAGCGGAACGACAAACAGAAGGTTCATGCGGAACTCCGTGGCCGACAGATTTACCCCCCCATGGTACATGGTGGAAACACATTCTCCAAAGAAGTAGGAAAGGGTCTTGACTTTGCCTGACGCTTGCACAAGATTACCAGCGTAACTCTGATTTGAACGACGGGGAGGAGAAGTCATGTCAAAGGCTCGAGTGGGCATCAATGGATTTGGTCGAATCGGTCGCCTGGTTGTGCGCAACGCGGTGAACAATCCCTACTTCGAAGTGGTTGCGGTCAATGACTTGGCGAACCTCGAAGTGATGGCGTACATGTTCAAGTATGATAGTGCCTTTGGTCCATTTGATGGGACCGTGGAGGTGGTGGACAACAATCTGGTCATTAACGGAAAGACCATTCGTTTCACGTCAGAGCGGGACCCTGCCAATCTGCCCTGGCAGGATCTGGCAGTAGACTACGCCGTCGAGTGCACCGGGATTTTCATCAATACTGCCGATGCCAACAAGGATCCGCGCAAGCACATTGCGGCTGGAGCCCGGCGGGTCGTGGTGAGCGCGCCGGCCAAGACCGAGGAGTTCGTCAAGACCGTGGTAATGGGCGTCAACCATACCGAGTACGACCCGTCGCTGCACACAATCATCTCCAATGCCTCTTGCACTACCAACTGTCTGGCCCCGGTGGTGAAGGTTGTCTCCGACAACTTTGGACTTGAGAATGGACTGATGACCACCATTCATGCAGTGACTGCGAGCCAGCCCACTGTTGATATGTGCCGGGGCGGATTCGACCCACTCAAGGTGCGCTCTTCCCGGGCGGCCGGCAACAACATCATCCCGGCCAGCACGGGGGCCGCTGCCGCCATCGGGCTGGTGATGCCAGAAGTGCGCGGCAAGCTCACCGGCATGGCGTTCCGGGTGCCGACAATCACCGGCTCCGCCGTGGACCTCACGGTGCTGACCAAGCGGGACACAACCCTGGAAGAGATCGCTTCGAAGCTCGAAGCCGCGGCCAATACTCCCCTTGCCCAGGGCGGCATGAAAGGTATTCTCCGCTTCACCAAGGATCCGCTGGTATCCACTGACATTATTGGTGAGCGCCACAGTTCTATCTTCGACTACCATGCCTGCATCGCTTTCCCTGACAACAAGCGCTTCTTCAAGCTTGTCTCCTGGTATGACAATGAGTTTGGCTATTCCAATCGAATAGTTGATCTATTGGGCTATATCGCCGGGAAAGACGCCTAGAGCCCTGGCTGGA
>CALGBT010000485.1 GCA_937884235.1 uncultured Pseudomonadota bacterium | reverse complement strand
GGTGCGTGCCTCGACCTCGTATGCACCCCCGATGAGCAGTGGTGCGACAACGACGTTGCCAAGTTGTGTGCCAGCGACGGGAAAACCGTGGAATCTGAAACCGATTGCACTGCGAGTGAGCAGTTTTGTCTTGAAGGCAAGTGCGTGGAGTGTACTTGCATGCCGGGCCAGACCGCCTGCTACGACGACTTCACGGTATCGGAATGCGCCGACGACTGCCTCGGCCACATCGAAACACCGTGCGAGGCGGGGAAATCCTGCCTGAACGGCGATTGCATCGACTGGCTCTGCGAACCCGGGACTGACTTCTGCGACAGCGAGGTCTACAAGGTTTGCAGCAGCAACGGGCTGGACATCCAATACGAAGAGAACTGCGCCGTGTCCGACAAGTACTGCTCGGTCAACGGCTGTATTGATACGGTCTGTCCCCCCATGGAGAAGATTTGTCTCAACAACTCGCAGTACGGCTTGTGTGCTGCTGATGGAATGTCCTACCAGGAGTACAATTGCCCCGGTCAGCACTACTGTGACGGCGGAGAGTGCCTTCCGTGGGTCTGTACTCCCGGAGAAGCCTTCTGCGAGGACAACAAGGCTAGGGTCTGCGATGCGAAGGGCAGCGGAGTGCTCAACGAGATTGACTGCGGCGATAGTGTCTGTACGGCTGGAGAGTGCGTGAACTGCATCCCGCAGTGCTCGGGCAAGGACTGTGGAGAAGATGACTGCGGCGGGAGTTGCGGGACGTGCGGCGAGGACGAGACGTGCACGGACGGCATCTGCCAGCCCGACCAACTCGACTGCGACGGTGACGGAGAGCCCGAGTGCCCTGACCTGCCCGGCTACATTGTGTATTGCAACGAGCAAGAACACTGCGAGTACGCGGTCCCCGACGCCACGGGCTGGGAGAAGTGGAATGTCTGGATCTGGGTCCGCCCCGGCCAGTTTCCCATGGGCAGCCCGGAGGATGAGGAAGGGCACGAGCCCGACGAGGAACCAGTGCACGTTGTGACGTTCGCCGAGGGCTACTGGATCGGGAAGTACGAGGTGACGGTTGGTCAGTATGAGGCGTGCATGTCGGACAATCCGGAGGCATGCACTGCCCCTTGGATAAGTCCAATGGACTCGGATGCCCTGGGCTGGGGTGTCAACACGTCAGCCAATGGCCGCTCCGAGCATCCGCAGAACGGTTTGAACTGGTATCAGGCAGACGCGTTCTGCGCATGGGTCATCATGGGCGGCCGTTTGCCTTCCGAAGCGGAGTGGGAGTACGCAGCCTCAGGACCGAATCACCGCAAGTACCCGTGGGGAAACGCCCCAGAGCCGTTTTGCGTCCTCGATTTGGCCGTGTTCGATGAAGACGGCACCGGTGGTCGTCCATGGGGCTGTTCGGAGTGCATCGAAGAGGGCTGCAGCGGTACGAGTCCGGTTGGGTCTGCGCCTGAGGGCGAGTCATACGTGGGCGCGCTCGACATGGCGGGCAATGCCATGGAACTCTGTGCCGACAACTGGTTTCCCGACTACATCGGGGCTCCCGTCGATGGGTCGCCCCGAGTCGACGGGTCCGAGTCGGTCGTGGCACGCGGGGCGGCCTTCAGCAGCGGCAAGTACCTCATGCGGTGTTCCTGGCGCAGCAACAAATTTTATCGCAACCACTCTTATGTAATCGACGGGGCACGGTGCGCCTTATCCTCGCCTTGAGAAGCGCGTTCCCATGGCGCCCGGACACTCCCAGACCCGTCCAGTCCGTCTATCCAGGATGTCTGACGCGTGCCGGGTGCCGTGGACTACCCAGGCCCGGGGACAGTCTCCAGATCTTCTTCAGATTTCAGATTTCAGATTTGGGCACTTGACCTCGGCTCTTGAGTCCAGTATCCTCTCTCGTGTGAGACAGTATTCCAATGGAGGTGGCCATGGGCGCTAGCGTCGAGTTGTTACCGCTTACGACGATCGAGGGTGAAGGTGCTGACCCCCTGTATCAGGACGTGGGAGAAACCATTGACACGTCCCGGTATGAATCGGGCGTCGTGACTTCGAGGGTGCTCCAGGTAGAAACGGACACCCCGGGAACCTACGACCTCACGTTCACTGTGCAGGGCTCCGACGACGGAGAGAGTTGGAGCACAATCATGTCCTTTACCGCACCGGGGGAGGACACCAAGTACCTCAATCGCAGCCAGCAACCGGAACAGGGAGAGTACCTTTGGCGTTACGTGCGTTGGATTCTAACCCCTAGCGCCGGGACCACTGATTGGAAATTCTGCGGCCGCGTTACCGTCGTGCTGAAGTGAGCAAGGAGGAGTGAATATGGACCTCAGGAGACAGAATCGCAGGGTGGCGGGGGCACCGTGGCTGGGGCAGGGCCGCGTCGTAGCGCCCCGCCGAGAGTTCGCCGGTCCGGGTGGGGCAGCCCCGCTCACCGAGCCGCAACTCATCCGCTTCCAGCCGCTAGTCACGCTGATGGGAACTGCCAGTTCGTCGACCTGTGCGGAGTACGACCAAGCGATCCAGCACTTCGGGGCATGGTTCGACGGTGGCGGCGTGAGCGAGGTGCAGTTCAAGGTGGAACTTTTTCGACTGAACAACGCCGTGCTCTACCTGGAATCATCGCCGTTCATTGAGGAAGATCCGGCCCAGTGGGTGGAACTGACTCACTGGAACACCCCGCCGGCCGGGCACGCGATCTTCGTCGAAACCGCGGTTTCTAGTTCGGAGGAGTACGGCCTCCCATTCAGCCGCTACATCCGCTGGCGAGTGGCCGGGTCGTCCGACTGGGAGATCTGCTTTCGCATCAAGGCGCTGATCGGTGCGAGCTTCACGCAGTTCCGGGAGCAGCCGCGGGTGGTGTAGGCAACGGGTTGCGTACGGCCCCAATGACGGAGGAGATGAGGACATGGGAGAAACCATCTGTTTGCAGCCCTTGGCGACCTTCCGGGGCAAGCTCACGGCAGCCGGTTCCGCTCGTGAGAACAGCCTGAACCAGCCTGCTGCCGGGTGGGGGCAGACCGGGCGGCACCAGCACGCGACGTTTCACGTGCACATCCTTCGGCAGGAAGGCAGCGGTGCAAGCGCTCCGAAACTGCTCCTTGAGACAGGGGCGACGCCCTCGGGCCCTTGGTATCCCCTGGAGAGCTTCGAAAGGGGAGGCACGCCGCCACCGGATCCGCCGACCAACGCGGTCGTGGGTGCGTCGGTGGGTGCAACCGCGGGCACAGGCAAGATGCTCGAACGCTATTTTCGCTGGCGCATCGACGTCACCGCGCTTGCCGACACCGACACCTGGGCGATGTGCTTCGGCATCTGCGTGACGCTGCGGTAGGAGGTAACAAGATGGCACAGTTTCCACCGCCGGGATGGCGCTCTGGCTGGGAACCGGGAGACCCTATGTGCCCGGACAGACGGGACCGGTTCCAGTGGGATATTCCCCCCGACAAGTGGCCAGGAAAGGACTGGCCACCTAGCAAGGACTACAACCCGTTCGGGCCGGGCGGTGGTGGTTCTATTCCCGCGTTTCCAGGAGGCCTCACGTGCGGAGTCGACCCTGTTGTCTGTTCAGGTTGGATGGTGAAGACTCCCGAGAAGGCCATGGACTGCGCCTTTGCCATTCTGCACTACATGCTCCCGAAATTCAGCAACACGTTCTGGGGTTCAGTAGAGAGTCACTATCAATGGCTTGAAACCGGCCAGGGTTTCTGTTTCGGACCGGCCTTGACGACCAGCGGAGGTCCGGCCGGACTGTATGTGACAGTCTTCGTGAAGAACTACAAGTATGGACGCAAGGACGTTCCACTATGCATTGAGAGCAGGCAGGTGATCTTCGTCGGAGGCGCCGAGTTGAAGGAATGCCTCGACAAGTACAAGAGCCTGGTTGGTCTGGCCATGCAGATGTGGGGCGTTTCGGAGGGAGAGAAGGCCCCCACGGATTACTTGTGGTGGCTCAATCAGAATGCAGCTTGTGAACCTGGAAAGCACGATCTCGCCGAGTTTGTCGCCTTCGACGACATCTGCGGGTATGGCAAACTCGTTCCCGGTGGAGTCAAGTCGGCGTGCGGTGAAATCGCTTGTGGGTTCCCGGTCGTGGAAACGGGCAATGCGGCAGCGCTTTGTGCATCCGGAATTGTGAACTACTGGTGGCTCGGTGACTCCAACATGGAGTCCATTGTGCTGGATTGGCGGGATATCAAGGGTCAGTTTTGTGAAGCCCTCTGGGCTGCACCCTGTCCCGATCCGAAGGTCGATGATGCGGTGCACTTCTTGGCGGAATCCGCGGGGTTTGCACGCGCTGCGAAAATTCGCTTGCTCTGGAATCCACTAGTTTCTGCGTGTGGTAGTGATGTGGACCAGGTTCTTCCAGAGGAAGCTGGATACGAAGACAACTGGAGCTTTGAAGACGTTGTTGTCTTCGTTGGGGACGTAGGCGACAAGTCTTACGGCAAATCGGCTGTTGCCAAATACGTGAAGCTCTGCGAACTGATGACTGATCCGGCTTTGCCTTGGGGCATCGGCGAGTTGGGGTTCACAGGCAGCGATCTGTGTCATTGGTTGAGTTGGAGAGAGAATCTCGTCTTTCTTGGCGGCGGCTTTGGGGAAGGGTGTGGCTGTGTCTACGGGTGGTATCCCCCCGGTACTCCGCTTGTGTGCGCATGAAGCTTCGCGGCGGACGACACGTGCGATTCGTCCCATGCCTGCTGGCGCTGCTCTTCTCGTGTTGTTCCGGAGGGGATGGCACATCCTCCAATCCGTCGGGAACGCTCGGGAAGGACTGCTGGCCGGGTGATGCGGATTGGCTGCCGCGAACCAATCGCGAAATCCGAGGAATTGACTCTACCTGGGACAACAGGAAGGGAGTGGTTCCGGTGGCTGTCATCTACTGCACCGAGGGCGAGGAGGTAGTGGCCAAGACCCTGCTGCATCTCTTTGGCGACCAAAGCTACTCCCCAGTAGGGGAGATCTCGCAATGGCACTGGACGGTTGAAAGACCTGGAACGTCGTGGCCATGGGAGGACGAAGCCGGACTTGTTCCGTCGGCCACCGTTTCCAATCCCATGTTTGAACCAGAGGTTCCAGGGGTCTACACCTTTCATCTGAGGGTGTGGGACGAAGCCAATGTGCCTTCCACGGAACGGGCAGTTGCTGAAGTGGCGGTTGTCGGCGAAGTGGGAATCACTGTGGTTCTGGTATGGCACGACCTCGTTGTACGTGGCCCCGACGGCGCGAGGCTTTCCTCGCCGTCCGATCTCAATCTGCACTTCCTACACCCGTGGGCGGCTGGCCCTGACTGCGACAAAGATGGCGCTCCTGATGGCTGGTTCGATGGGGTCCTAGACTGCTCCAGGGAAAACCCCAACCCGAATTGGGGAACCTACGATCCGGCAATTGATGATGACCCGCTTTTCGACCAGAGCGAGACTGGCGAAACAAGCCCGCAAACTGTCAGCCTGCCCGTTCCGGGAGAAGGGAGCTACCGAGTTGGAGTTCACTACGGTGACTGGAGCGACCTGGAACTTCCGAAAGCTGTCGCCACGGTTAGGGTGTACATCGACGGTGTGTTGGCCTTCGAGCAGCCCAATGTGCAGCTGCTGCCGGGCGATTTGTGGGACGTCTGCAGCGTTGAGTGGCCGTCGGGTCTGGTTGTGAGGGCTGACGCAGAGATTGGAGGCTTCAGGATAAGTTCGGACTGCCGTCAAGATTCGCAGTCATTGCCGTAATCCCGTGGCGGTAGGGTCGAGGACTGGCGTAGTACCTGTAGGTTTGGCCCATCTGTTTCTCCCCGTTTCCTCTGGGAGTGCCTCAATCTCCAAACCATGAGCCTATCTCCAGCCCCCTCCTCATCGCACGCAGCGTGCGGATTTCCCGCACTACGCGCTCCTGCACACTTCGCGTCAAGGGTTATGGGACCTATCGTGCTGGAGCTGCTTTCGAGGTAACCGATCAGGATCCGGCGTCGGTCGCTTCTCTTTGCGCGTGGGCGCATTATTCGGATGCGCGAGGCTTGTACCTATCCGACGTTGATGGGAGGTAACTCTCCCGTCTCTTTGAGTTGCTGCCAGGCGGCAGGTAGAAGTTCGGCCAGGCGCTCTTGCGGCCAGGTCTGGATGCGGAGAAGTACATCAGCGATGTACTCCAGGGGATTGACGCCGGCCATCTCGCAGGTAGTGCCGATGGTGAGCACCCGAGCAAGGTTCTCGCCGGCTTCGTCGTGACCTACGAAGAGCGAGTTCTTCCGACTGAGTGCCACGATGCGCAGGGCAGCTTCGGATTCATTGTTGTCCATGGGTATCTGCTCAGACTTCAAGAATTCGCGCAGTGCGTCCCAGTTGTTGAGTGCATAGCGGATGGCCCCTCCCATGGGCCCTTTGGGAGTGTACAGCCCCTGGTTGGCGGTCAGCCATTCGTGGAATCGCTCCATCACTGGGCCACTTCTGGCCTTTCGCATGGCCAGATGCTCAGGCTTCCTGGCCAGCCCCTGAGCCCTGGCGTCGTGCTCTGGGTGGTAGAGCTGAAGGATGTAATCGAGTGCTGCTTGCGCCTCCTCATGTCCGGCTTTGAATGCGTCGTAGAAACGACGCCTCGCATGAGCCATGCAGCCGGCTCGGGCCCGACCTTCCGGACCGCTTACCGAGTTGTAGCCGGTGTATGCGTCGACCACGAGAGTACCGGTGGTGCCACCGAGGATCTCGCGTGGCGTCTCACCGCTCCGGCTTGGTGCGAAGCGGTAGACGACCTTGTCGCCGGCGATGAAGACCCACATATAGCCTTTGCCGTGTTTGCCGGTATCACCCTTGACCTGCATCTTGTGAGGGGTCTCATCAGCCAGCACCACCTCGGCCGCGGCGACCTGCGCCGTCAGCAGGTCCACCAGCGGCTTCAGGTCGGTGGCGTAGCGATGGAAGAGATTGACCATGGTCGAGCGGGCCATGGGGATCCCGAGGCGCTTGAATTGCTTCTCCATCCGGTAGAATGGGATGGCATCAAGAGCCCTGGAGACCATCAGGTGGGCCACAAAGCCGGGGCCGTAATTGCCGCCGCCTTCGCCCAACTTGACTGGTCCTTTGGCGACGATGATGTGCTCTTTGCAGGTGCAAGCCAGCACCTGCCGGTGATGCTTCCGGCGAATGAACTTAGCAGGAACATACTCGAAGACTACAGTCTCACGTCCCTCGCCGACAGGCACAAAACTGTCCGCTGCTTTGCCGCACTTGGGACAATCCGGCTCAGCATCCCGGTCGACAGTGTGGTCGATATCTTCGGTCTCAAGAGCGGCCTTCTTGTCCTTGTTGTCCTTGCGGCGTTGTTGCTCCTTTGCTGGGTCCTTCTTCGTCTTGCCCTTGCGCCGCAGCTCACGGTCCACGGACGGCATTGATTCGGAGCGCTGGCCGAAGACATGGCGTTTGAGCGCATCGAGCTCGGCCTTCATGGCCTCCATCACTTCGGCTTGCTGCCGTCGCTCCTCTTCGAGATGGTCAAGCTCCGCCTTGAGGAGGCGCACCGTCTCCGTGGCCGCTTTGGCGACGGCCACCCACGGCTCCAATTCGGCAATGCGGGCGAGCAGCGCAGCTCGCTCTTCTTGCCAGTCCTGAGATGGGGGTATTTGTCGTCCGCTCATGGGCGAGTTTTGATCACAATCGGAACCCCTTGTCAACACCAAATTGCGGCGGCGGGGTGCCCATCGTTTCTGTCCGCGGCATCCAGGGCACCGGTCGTCGGACCCGGGAGAAGTCGATGCCCCGCAGCAACATGGTCAGGTCCGCAGGCTCCAGGACCACACGAGTAGCGTCTGCCGCGATCACGGGAAGCTTGAACCGGCCCATCTCTAGTCGCTTGTAGTAGACGACGTAGCCACCATGGTCGAAGTAGAGGATCTTCAGTCGGTCCCGGCGACGGCCGACGAACACGAACAGGTGGCCTGAAGTCGGGTCGAGGCGCCACTGGCTCTGCACGACGGCGGACAACCCGTCGATAGACTTCCTCATGTCGACCCAGCCGGTCGCCAGGTAGATGCGCACGGACGACGGAAGAGTGACCATTACACCCTCCTCGCCGTCATACGGCTCATTAGGTCGGCCACATACTCGCCACCTGTCCCCTCCATGAACCGTAGGCGGATGCCATGGGGCGTCTCGGCCTCAAGCCAACGAGAAGACATATCGGCACCGCCGATGGAGACCGGCGAACCCACATCAACCGGCAGCAGCCGAATCTCCCCCGGGCCACTCTTCGGACGATTCTTCCTTCCCTTCCCCTTCTCATACAGCCGGTAGGCAATGGCGTTGAAGCTCACTCCCTCTGCCTCCGCAAACTCCCGAATCGTAACACCAGGATCCCGGCTCTCACACCGGACCATGACCACGGCCCACTCCTCACGACTATGTCCTCTTGCTCCCATAGAATACCTCCTGCGAGTTGGCTTTCAACTGCACTCGCAAGAAGCCTGCCACGGAGGACTCACCAGGGGAACCACGCCGGATTTCGAACGGACACGGTGTTGGTGGCATCGACACGTCGTTACCCGGGGTCTCCTGCGCCCCGTGTTCATCCTTCGGAAGAGCGGCCCGAACAAGTTCTTCCTCTGCCGGGTCAAGCCCTCCCTGGGGGGCGTCCGGCGAGGGGAGACTCGGAGACCTGTCGGCAGGGACGCTGGCCACCAGGAAGGCACCGCGGACATCGACTTTGGCGACGTACGCCTCCTGCACCGGGCGGAGCACCGGCGGCGGCTCCAGTTCGAAGCCCCGCACCAGCCGCAGGTTCCACACCCATAGCCCGACGACCACGGCGAACTCCTGACCGGGCAGGTGGTAGCTGAATATGCGGTCCAGCCCCACCTCGTGGTCTTCCTGTGCGAAGCGGTTCTCCTGCCCTGCGCGTCCGAAGTACATGGCGACCGCATCCGGTGCCGGCAGGGCGTCCGCCGCCACATCGACGACGAACAGCTCATACTGCCAGCCGTCGATCAGACGGCCGTGTTCGGGCTTGTCCTTGTCCGAGCGAGGATATCGACTCACCACGACCCGCACGGCCACCGGCGCATACGGTGTGCCATCCTTCTGGACGGTGGTGCGGCCCGACGGCACCGTGACGATGCCGAGGTCGAGCGCGGACCGCTGCGGTCCGGACAGTGAGTCGGGCACCAGATGCCAGAGGCTCTCGTGAAGTGCCCGCAGAACCTCGGGCAGCTCGAACAGTTCCGGCCGTGTCAGGCGCGTGATGAACGGGACGCCGTGGGCCCGGCACGCGTCAAAGTGCGGAACCCAGCCGAACGCACCATCCATCCGCAGCAGCGCCCGGGCCAACGGATGCTCCAGGCGTTTGCAGGTCCGGACCACGACCCCGAGTCCGGCCTCCAGTGCGGCGTGTCCGTCGCCGTTGCCCGGCCCGAGCATCGCTTGCAACCACGCCGCCGACCCGGCGTGCTGTAACGTCCCGCGGCTGAACTGCACGTCGCCACGCTTCCGGCCCGGGTAGCCGGCCGCCGCCGTATGCTCCGACCGGCGCCGCGCCTCGGGGAGGTCCTCGCCCTCCGGGAGCGCACGGTGACGCAACGTCGTGACCGTCGGGTCGAAGTCGAACACGTGCCAGTCGTCGCCCCGTGCATCGTAGGTCTGGACCGCCGGGTGACGCAGT
>CALGBT010000484.1 GCA_937884235.1 uncultured Pseudomonadota bacterium | reverse complement strand
CGGTGCGGTGGAAGTCTCCGGAACCGTCATCTCTCCGGCTGGCCCGCTGCAGTTCCTCAAGCTCAATGGCGACAAAGTGACGGTCAAGGCCAATGGCACATTCTCTACTGCGCTTTTTGCCGAGCCGGGTATTAACGTGCTCGACTTCAATGCTCGCGATTCCTTTGACCGCAACGCCAAAACTGTCCGCTCATTCCTCTTCGCCGAGGAACTCTATCAAGTGGGAAATGACAAAGCGGTGGTCTACATGGACGATGCTGCCAGGGTCTTCTTGCGGGCCGACGTCTGGGATGATGACAACAGTGGCGATGTGGATGACATTGCAACGGTAGTCTATGCCATCGTCAATAACCTTGATGTCAACGCGCTCATCCCTTCAGGGATCGTCTACTCCACTGCCCTCTGTGATTGGACAATCGACATCAGCCAGGTCGACTACGCGCTGCAGAGCGTCGACCTTGATCCGGCCCAGGGTGTTCTCAAGCTCAAAGGCGGTTTCATCAATTTCGAGGCGTGGGTCGATGCCGTCGCCCCCTTCTGCCCCGATGGACATGGCTGGGTTACCGTCGAAAAGATCAACTTTGACGCTGAACTGGAGGTGAAGGTTGCCAATGACAGCGTGATTGTGGAACTAAGCTACATCGACGTTGAGGTCATCGGCATCGATGTGGACCTGGTGGAGGGATTGGCCTCTTACTTCGACTGGATAGTGGGCTGGTTTGATGGGACCTTCGCCAGCCTCATTGAAGAGAAGTTGGAGACGTTGCTTCCCGATGAAGTGGTGCCCATGCTCGTCAGTCTGCTCAACGAGTTCCTTGAAAAGGAGCAGGAGATTCCCATTCCTCCCATTCCGGGGACGACGAGTTCTTTGCCGCTGGTGCTGAAGACCCACCCGGAAGATGCCGACCTGAGCGCGGCCGGCACTGCCTTTGCCGTTTCCGTGGGCATCGGGTCGAAGAAGCTCATCAATCATGACGCACCAGGCACCTTCAAGCGAGGGGACTGTGGTGGGCAGGATACCGGGCTCTTTGCATTGCCCAAGTCCGGGCAGCTCGAAGCGGCCGTATCCGAAGACCTCGTGAATCAACTCCTCTTCCAGCTCTGGTGGGGCGGGCATTTCACTGCCTCCATAACGTCCGATATTCTTGACCCGCTGCTGGAGAACTTCGACATCACCGGGCTGGTGGTCAAGCTTGACCCCTACCTGCCCCCCCTCTACACGAGCTGCACCCCAAGCGGGGCACCGGAGATGCAACTGGGGGACATCAATGTCTGGGCATCATTCTCCATGGGCAGTCAGAACGGGGAGGTTGACCTTTTCGCTTCACTCAAGGTCGGAGCGCAGGTTGTCGCCGCCAATGGTGCACTGGGGCTGGCGGTGGGCGAGGTCAGCGAGTTGGGGCTGGATGTGGTCTCCGCCCAGGGCATGATGGAGGGCAACGAAGAACTGCTGGAGCAACTTCTTACCGAGGTCCTGGTGAATATTCTCATCAAGGACTATCTAGCCGATGTTCTGGCAGCCTACCCCATCCCGGCGGTCAACCTCGGAGCCCTGGCCGGAGATTATTTCCCGGCCGGCACCGTCGTCAAGTTCAAGCCGACGGCTGCTTCGTCTGACCACGGATTCCTCCTGCTTGTGGGCGAAACTGACTGAGACCACGGTGGCCTCGCTAACAAGATCAAAGCACCTCCAGCGACAGAATAGATAGAGCAAAGCCCCCATCCGGTAACCATGTTGTTGGTGCCGGGCTCTACCTCCAAGAGAGACCAATGGAGGAGTGATCATGGATTTTGGTACCGGAACGGCTTTTCTTGGCGGCTTGCTGACCTTCGCCAGTCCCTGCGTCCTGCCGCTGATTCCCATCTACCTGTCCGTTCTGGTCGGCGGCTCGGTGGAAGAGGTGCGGGGGGGGCAAGACCGGTTTCGGTTGCTCCTCAACGGGAGTTTCTTCGTGCTGGGCTTTCTCGCGGTGTTCGTGTTGCTGGGGCTTACTGCCACCGCACTCGGGAAGTTTCTCATCCAATACCGGTTGCTGCTCCAGCAACTGGGCGGCATGCTGGTCTTCTTCTTCGGCCTGAAGTTTCTGGGCCTCGTCAAGCTGGACCTGCTGGACCGCGAGAAGCGCTTCAATCTCATGGGTCGGGGCCGCATCGGACCATTGGGCGCGGCAATCATCGGCTTTACCTTCGCCTTCGGGTGGACCCCCTGCATTGGCCCTGTCCTCGGCTCGATCCTCACCTTCACCGCGGTTTCTGCCAACTCCATGGGGGAGGGGGCGCTCCTGCTGCTGCTCTATGGCCTGGGAATCGGGCTGCCGCTTCTGGCGGTGGCGGCTTTCGCCCAGACCGGCACCCGCTGGTTGCGCGTTCTCTCTCGCCATATCCCGAAGATAGAGCGGGCCACCGGCGCGGTGCTGGTGCTGGTAGCGGTGCTCATGGTCACCGATTCCCTTGGTACGCTCACCTTTTCCGCCGGTGACAA
>CALGBT010000483.1 GCA_937884235.1 uncultured Pseudomonadota bacterium | reverse complement strand
GCCGCCATCTTCGAAGACCGCCCGGAAACCTACGGCGAGGCCGTACGCATCATGAAGTGGCGCTCCAAGTACCACACCAGCGACCTGCGCGAGATGATTGACTCCTTCGCCCGCATGAACATGCCGGAGTCAGAAATGGTCGAAACCATCAACGACCACATGTATAGTTACAATCTTCTGGGGGACCCCGCCATCCGCATCCGTTTTCCCATGGGCTCCGCCACGGTTGCAGCAGCCACCAGCCACGCCGGCGAGGAACTCGCCTTCACCGGCACCGTTGACAACTTCCAGGATGGCCTGGCCACTGTCGAGCTGGTTTGCGAGAGAGCCAGTATCATCTATCCCCTTGAGACCATCGAAAGCCCCACCGACCCGGCCAATCAGGCGGCGCTCCAGCAAAACTGGACCAACGCCACAAACAAAACCGCAGCGTCCGCTGAGATTGCGGTCCTGCAGGGCTCGTTTGCCGGCACCATGGCCATTCCCCTGACCACTCCACCTGGCAACTACCACCTCACCGTCTACGCCTGGGACAAGGACGAATCAGTCGATGCCGTCGGTTCGGTCCCCGTGAAGGTCAAGAAGCTGTAGCTAGCTAGCTGCGGAAGAGGTTCTTCACCAGAAACCAGAGATTCGCCGGGCGCTCGGCGAGGCGACGCATGAAGTACGGATACCACTGCTGGCCATATGGCTGGTAGACGCGGACGGTATATCCGTCGGCGGCCAGCCCGGCCTGCAAATCGGTGCGAATGCCATAGAGAAACTGAAATTCAAAGTCCTTCTTGTCAACCCGATTCTTGACCGCGATCTCCCGGGCAGCCTGCACCAGCTTGTCGTCATGGGTGGCAATTGCCAGCCGGAATCCAGCCAGCACTGCGTCCGGCGTCAATGCCATCTGCATGTGGCGCAGAAAGGCGTCATTGACCTCCCCCTTGGACTGAACCGCGACCGCCGCTGGTTCCCGGTAGGCCCCTTTGACGAGACGCACACTGCCCCCGGCGTCAATCAATCGGCGCAGATCCGCATCAGTTCTACTCAAGTAAGATTGCAGACAGACACGCAGATTCCGGTCGCTCTTCAGCAGAGCTTCATAGATGCTTAGCGTAGCATCTGTGAAGGGCGAATCCTCCATGTCGATTTCCACCGAGAGACCATGCCCCACTGCCTTCTCAACAATGGCGCGAATTCGCTGGTGACAACGGTCCGGTCCGACAGCCAGCCCGAGCTGAGTTGGTTTCAGTGAGACAGTAGCCCTGAGGTTCTCCTGCTTGATGCGATCCAACATCTGCAGATAGACACGGCCCGCTTCATCGGCCTCGTCCTCGGTGCTCACCGACTCTCCCAGGTGGTCCATGGTCAGGAGGATCCCTGACTTGTTGAGGCGGCGTCCAGAGATCACCGTTTCGTCGAGGTTGCTGCCGGCAATGAATCGATTCACCATGCCGCGGGTGAGACGGGACTTCATCACCCAGCGGCGCATTCGTTCGTTGCGGGACAACCAGAGCAGGAAGCGTCGCAGCATGGGTCACCTCTGCACATCAGGAACCTGTGCGCCACGTATACCCGAAGCGATACGCCTTCGTCAATTGCTTCGGGCGAGGAATAAATTCCTTCCCGACTTGCAGCCCTCAACGGTCCTTCGCACCCTGGTTGGCAAACGGTGCCAGGCGGGCCGGACCACTGCTGCGAAGATTGGGTGCGTGCTTGTAGGTGAGTTCCCTTGACGCAGTCTTCGCCAGGTTTGCCAGCCGCCCGGGAAGAAGGCCCAGCACGAGGATCAGAGCTGCCAGAACAACCAGGGCAAAGTTGGCGGTGCGGCTGGACAACTCCTTCCCCTCCCCGGCTCCATCCTGCATATACATGTGCATCACCGGCCGCAGATAGTAGTAGGCGCTCAACAGCCCATTGGCCACCGCGATCCCGACGAGCACCACCAACTTGCCATTGCCAAGAACAGTCAACTCCCGCAGCAAAGCGAACCTTGCGAAGAAGCCAGCGGTGGGCGGAAATCCAGCCAGCGAAACCAGGGCCAGGCCGAGGAGAAATGCCAGTCCCGGGCGGCGGCGGGAGAGACCCGCAAGCCGCACCAGACCACCCTCATCATTGCCACCCGTAGGCAACCGGGCCAACACCCCGAAGGCCAGCAGCATGGCCAGGCCCTGGGCGACCAGGTAGAAAAGCACACTGCCACTGGCAAAACGCAGCCCGGGATTGCCAGAACCCAGGGGAGGCACCAGCAGTAGCCCCGTGAGCAAATAGCCGACGTGGGCAATACCGGCGTAAGCGAGCATTCGCTTCACATCCTGCTGATGCATGGCCATGAGATTTCCCACGGTCATGGTCAGTACTGCAACGAAGACCACTGCGTCAGCATAGCTGAAGGGCATACCGGCAAAGACTTCGGGTAGCATTCCCTGGTAGACAAGACGCAATAATGCCGCGAAGACCGCAACCGCAACCGCACCGGACACCAGGCCAACCACCGTGGTCGGAGCACCTTCATGAACGTCGGGCAGCCACATGTGGAAAGGCACGACCCCGACCTTGAAGCCAAACCCGACCAGCACCAGCGTACCGCCCAGGTAAAGCAACGGGCTGCCGGAACCGCCAGCCAGCACGGCACCGAGTCCAGCCAACTCAAGCGTCCCGGTTTCACCCCACAGAAGCACGAGGCCGTACAGGAGAAGAGCTGATGCTAACCCACCATTCAGGAAAAACTTGAGAGCCGCCTCGGCCGAACGGGAAGAGCCTCGCTTCATTCCCACCAACGCGTAGAGAGATACGGAGAGGGTCTCCAACGCCAGGAAGAGCACCAGCAGGTTGGCCGCAGCCACCAGCATCATCATGCCCACCAGAGCCAGGGAGAGGAAGCCGTAGTACTCCCCCTTTACCAGATTCTGTTCAGCCTCAATGCCATGAGAGTAGAGGGCCACCAGCATCGTGGATACCAGAAGCGTGCCCCAGACAAAGAGGGTGAAGCCATCGATAGTGACCCAACCAGACAGAAAGGCGCCCACCGGTGAAACCGCGTCCCCTGCCCAGAGGCTGCAGACAACATACAGCCCGGCAGATAACCCGACAGCCGTCAGCCACGCCAGAGGCACCGCGCTCCTGGCGCGCTCAGGAAGAAGCTCCGTCAGCAAAACGCCAAGCCCCGTCACCGCAACCAGAATCAGGGGCAGCAGCTGGAACAGGTCGCTACTCATCGCTCCCCTCCACGTGCGCCCCCCCCTCCTTCCACTTAATCTTCCTCAGG
>CALGBT010000482.1 GCA_937884235.1 uncultured Pseudomonadota bacterium | reverse complement strand
GTTTGTGCTCCGAAGCTCTTGCTGGTGGGTTTTCCAACCCCGACATGGGCGGCCGCCGTATGGGCATGTTTTCGGTCATGGGCAAGCCCGACGACGTCACTGCCATCTTCCACAACCCCGCGGGCATGATTCTCCTCGATGGGACGCAGTTCTATCACAGTCAGTCCTGGTTCATTATTGAGTTGGGCATGCGCATGTACGACAGCGACGGCGTGCTCCACCCCGACAAAGAGATTGAGCCGGATTGGAATATCGGGTGGCTCCCCTTCATCGGCGCAACCACCGATTTCGGCACCGAGCGTTTCCGGCTGGGCGCCGCCGTCTATGCGCCCAATGCGTACGGTGCCAGGCTCCCCCAGGACTCGCCCACCCGCTACCACGTTACGGAGGCCCTCTTCCTGGCCGGCCGCGCCTCTCTGGCCGCGGCCTATCGGCTCAGTGACCACTTCACCCTTGGGGCCAGCGCAGATGTGCTGTACGTCCACCTCATGGCGAAGCGAGCCATGAATCTCAAAGTTCTCAACGACCCCGACCAGCGCTTCGGCGACCTTGACGAGCTGGCCAAGACCGACTCGGTCCTCGACATCACCGGCAATGATGTGACCTATGCATGGAACATTGGCCTGCTCTTTGAACCTACAGACCACCTCGGCATTGGTTTCGGTTTCGCCTCCGGGTCACCCATTGCACTGGAGGGTCCCGTTACCCTCACCGGGCCAGACGGCGTGAAGCAGGAAACAACTCAACATACCACCATGACCATTCCCCTCACTCTCCGGGCCGGCTTCAACTGGGAATTCGCGCGCAACTTCGAACTCGGTGCCGATGTCTTCTACTGGCACTACCAGGTCCTTCAAGAGCAACGCACTGAGTTGCAGGAGCCTTTGATGGGGCTCACCGGGTTCGTCGACCCCAAAAACTATGGCAACTCATGGGCCTGGAACGTCGGCATGCTCTATCGCATCGTCCCTACCGTGGAACTGATGCTCGGTTTCCAGCAGGATTTTACCCCCATCCCAACTCGCACCTACACCCTGGACAATCCCAGCCGCGACCAATTTGGAATCTCGCTGGGCACTCGTTGGCAGGTCTCGGAATCGGTGCGCCTCGGGCTGGCCATGGTTAGAAACTGGTTTGAGTTGGCGGACGTCCAGGATTCCATGTCCACACCGCCTAGCAATGTCAAGGGCCACGCCGCCAACTTCGAGGCGGCCTTCGACATCACCTGGAAGCTCTAGGGGACCGTCCGCCTCTCTATTGATCGCCTGGCACCCTACCTATGGCCAGACCAATGCGCTCCTTTCCTCGAAACCATCCGTCCCGCGCGTTGAAGTAGAGGTGCAGTTGATTATGGGCGGTCCGACGGACATCCACCGCGTAAACCAGGGCTCTCTTCCAGCCGCTCCCCCCCGGAGCGAGAAATGGCCCTTCCTCAAGCCCCTCCCAGACCACGCCGTCGGCTGAGGAAAGGAGCGCCAACGCAGAGCGTGACCGACCCTCACCGTCGCGGTAGATGCCATTGTTAAACCCCCACAAGGTTCCCGTCGCCGGTTCCGAGTGCACCTTGATGCTCCCCGCCCCAAGGTTGCGCAGTGGGTCCTCCGGCCGGGGACCGAGAATCGGGTCCCGGTCTGCACTCCACGGCCCATGCAGCGAGCGGGACCGCGCCAGACCGACGTAACGCGGTTCCACGAACCCGCAATCACGCAAGAAGACGGTACCCGCACTGTAGAAAAGGAGATATTCCTCTCGCCAGGCCACAACGCACGGATTCCCCACGTTGCGGTTCACCCGACCGTGCCACGCAAATGACGGCCGCAAGACCTCTCGCGGTTGCGACCAGTGAATCAGATCTTCAGAAACGCTGTGCACGATGCGGCTGCGCAGCGGCAGCCACCAGTCCACCACTTCGTAGAACAGATGGTAGCGGTCGGCAAAGCGCCGCACAAATGCTCGCATCGCGCCCCGTGCAAAGCTCCTCGCGTGCCGCCAGTCGACACCATCCTCAGAAACAAACTCATGTAGGCGGGGGGGAATGCTATTGGCGAAAAGGTGCCAGCGTCCGTCCGGGCTCTCCTCCGGCAGCAAAACCGTCGGGTCCGCGATCATCCAGCTCCTGCCAATTGGTTCAATGAGCGGGTTGCCTGCCTCTTCCCCCCATTGACATCTGCGCCAGTCCATTTCGCCTCCCAGGTCCTCGCAACACATCTTGCCCCATCACCAGGACGTTAATCACTTCAAATCTCGTCCCGGCGGGCGCTATAATGGCGAGGTGTCGACCGATTCGAGGAGACCCAGTGAATACATACCGTATTGTCTTTGCCGCTCTGCTGACCATGGCCGCCTGTAGCACCCCAACGTCCACCGTCATGATTGTGGACGTTGAAGGTCTTGACATTCAGCCCGCCGTCGATGCCGATGCTGCATCCGGTGGAGACTTGCTGCTGGACGGGGGCGGCGACACCACGAGCTGCCAGTCAGACAGTCCATGCATCATTGAAAACGAATTCGGCACCTGTGCCGGGCAGTGGCTGTGCGATGGCAAGAATGGCCCCGTCTGCTCTGCAGAGACCCCCGAAGAGGAATCCTGCGACGGGCTCGACAATGACTGCGACGGTACGATTGACGACATCCCTTGCGACGACCTCGACAAGTGTACCGATGCAGATGTCTGCCTGAATGGTACCTGTTCCGGTACCGCGACACTATGTGACGACGATAACTCGTGTACCGACGATTCGTGCGATTCGACGGAAGGATGCCTCTACGCTCCTCTGTCAGCTGTGCAGTGCGACGACGGTGACGTTTGCACCGCAGATGACTACTGTGAGGACGGCCTTTGTATTGGCATCGATGTCGCCTGCCATGACCAGGACCCGTGCACCATGGATTTCTGCAACTCCGCCACGGGCTGCGTCTTTGAGCCCACCGACTCCGTGTGCGATGATGATGACCCTTGTACACTGGGCGACATTTGCGTGCAGGGTGTCTGCCAGGGCACCCCGGTTTCATGCGACTGCCTGGATGATTCCGACTGTCTCGCTCTTGAGGATGGAGACATCTGTAATGGGACCTTGGTTTGCGACCTCGAGGAGTTCCCGTCCAAATGTGCGGTGGCCCCGGCCACCGTGGTAGACTGCCCGGAGCCCACCGGCCCCGACGCAGCCTGCCTCAATGCCCTGTGTGACCCGGAGACAGGTTCCTGCACCCTGGTCGCGGCAAATGAGAACAAGGCCTGTGACGATGATGATGCCTGCACCATCGCGGACAGCTGCGAAGCTGGCGAGTGCTTCAGTTCCGTCCCCATCAACTGCAATGACGGCAACCCCTGCACCGACGATCTTTGCGACCCCGTGACAGGCTGTCTCCACGTCAACAACTCGGTATCCTGCAATGACGATGACGCATGCACCGCCCAGGACAGCTGCGTCGACGGTCTCTGCAGCGGCAGTGCGCAAACCATCTGCGACGACCTCAATCCCTGCACCGACGATCTTTGCGACCCGCAAGCAGGTTGCCTTTTCACCGCCAACACCAAAGCCTGCGACGATGCCAACGCCTGCACCATGGACGAGGTCTGTAGTGCCGGGGCCTGCAAGAACGGAAAACCCATCGACTGTGAGGACGGCAATCTCTGCACTACAGACAGTTGCTCACCGACGGACGGTTGTGTCCACGCTGCCAACTCTGTGCCCTGCAACGACGGCGATTCTTGCACCACGGGAGATCACTGTAGTGAAGGTACATGTCAGTCGGGCGAAGCCGCCAATTGCGACGACGGAAATTCATGTACCAACGATCTTTGCGACCCCGATGAAGGTTGTTTGCACACTGACAACCAATTGCCCTGCGATGACAACAACTCATGCACTACGGAAGATGCCTGCGATGCCGGCAATTGCGTGGGCATCGGCTCCCTGGACTGCGACGATTCTAACGCCTGCACCAAGGACATCTGCTTGCCCCTGGGCGGTTGCCAGCACGAGAATGTCAACGGCCCCTGCAGCGACAGTGACGATTGCACCGTGAATGACTTTTGCCAGGCTGGGAGCTGCATCAGCGGCGCGCCCCTGGCCTGCGACGACAATAACGATTGTACCGATGATGTTTGCGAGGCGGGGCTGTGCGAGCATGCCCCAGCCGTCGCCAGCTGCGACGACCAGAACCTCTGCACCCTGGACGATACTTGCACTGATGGGCAGTGCCAGGGCGGTGAGATACTCGATTGCGATGATGGTAATGTGTGCACAACCGATTCCTGCAATCCCGCTCTGGGATGTACCCACAACGCCAACGGCAATCTGTGTGATGACGGCGATGCATGCACCATCGGTGACGCCTGCGCCGACAGCGCTTGCAACGGCCTAGGAATCCTCAACTGTGACGACGGGAATCCGTGCACCGATGACTCTTGCGCTGCCGATATGGGCTGCCTCCACGCCTTTAACGAACTGCCGTGCAGCGACGGCAATTCTTGCACCGCCGCTGACATCTGCATCGCCGGAATCTGCATCGGCACCAAGTTCGTCAGCTGCGATGACGACAATCCCTGCACCGATGACAGTTGCTCGCCCCTGGTTGGTTGCTCCCATGACAACAACGAGAGTTCATGTGAAGACGGCGACCTCTGCTCCACGGGTGACCTCTGCCAGGCCGGTGCGTGCCTCGCCGGCACTCCCCTCACCTGCAATGATGAGAATGTCTGCACCGATGACTCTTGTGAACCGGATGCCGGCTGTGTCTACCTTCCCAATGACGTTCCCTGCAGTGACGACAACGCCTGTACCGCAAATGACACCTGTGCCGCTGCCGCTTGCGTGGGAGGCCCGCCCCCCGATTGCGACGACCTCAACAGCTGCACCAACGACGGCTGCGACTGGCAAACCGGCTGTTATCACTTGAATAATGCGGAACCGTGCGACGACGGCTCGGTATGTACGCAGACCGACCAATGCAACGGCGGCAGCTGCGTCGGTGGAAATCCCCTCATCTGCGATGATGCCAATGACTGTACCGCCGACACTTGTGAGGCCGAAGCGGGCTGCATCCACGAGGCACTTGTGCCCTGCTGTGGAGACGGTTCCATCGACGGGGATGAGGTGTGGGATGATTGTGGCCAAAACGGTGTCGTGGGGCTCG
>CALGBT010000481.1 GCA_937884235.1 uncultured Pseudomonadota bacterium | reverse complement strand
GGCGGAGTTGTGCGAATTGGCCAAAGGGGCCAGCGACGCATTGTGGGAGATTGACAAGCAATTCAGAGGCCTCACGGACATCACCCAGGGACAGACTGTGTGGCCCCTGGAGATGGACATTCGCAAACTGGGCGGGTGGGTCAAGATAGTCGACCGGACCCTCAAGGGTGTGCGGCTCTACGATGACTTGAAGAAGGTCGATTCCGTCGGCTACGACGACAACGTCGCCAGCCTGGTCAAGTATACGAAAGTCCTCTCCGTGGTGGGGTCGGAGTTTGCCAGCAAGGTGCCTCTTATCGGCAGCTTGCTCAAGGGCTATGCCGACATCGCCGGGGAGTTCGTCAACATGGTGGACCGCCTCAACGGCACCTTCGACAAACTGGACCAGGGGCACATCGGCTGGGGCACACACGGGGCGGGCAAGAAACGCAACGTCCGCTGGAACCAGCAGAACCTCCCCGGCACGGCCGCCAGGGTGCCCGGGTTGCGAGACCTCTACGAGTCGATCGGCGTGGAACCGGGGCTCTTTCTCTGGGACGATGAGGCCACCGTTACGATAGAGACCGGCGGCGAGCAGCAGGTGCTGAAAGGCCGGTGGTGGGATCTCAAGGAGTTGATGCCCGCGGTCACCATGGAGGATATCCGCTCGCGCTACCTGACCATGTATCGCGCTGGGAATAGGGCGCCCAAAGCCAGCGACATACTCAAGGGGTATCGGCAGCAGGTGTTTGTGACCCTCGAACTGTCGTCACCCGGGGTCAGCGCCGGCCAGTCCTTCACACTGACTCCGAGGTTCGTGCGCGTGCACGACCGCAGGGAGTTGCACAGCGCATTCTGCCGAGTAGAGGAGAAGGGCAAGCCGGAGACTGCGAAGGACTGCGTCAGCGGCCAGCCGCTGGCCTGGACTGCGTCCACGGTGCCGGGGCGGCATTCGCTGGTGCTGACGCTGGCACCGGAATCGGCCAAGGTGTGGATTCCGGCTAACAAAGAGGTAGTGAGCTACTTTGTCGGGCTGCCCACCAGGACGCGCATCAGCGTTGCCAGCAAGGAGGTGGTCACCGGCCAGCGCCGTCCGGTGGAGATGCTGGTGTCGGTCAAGACCAGCGACGATTCGCTGGTGACGGAAGGTTTGCTCTACATGGAAGCTTTGCCGAGCTCGGGAGGGTTTGGGCCACGCTCGATCTTCCGGGGCAGCGAGTTGGCTGAGGGCAACGTCAAGGTCGCCTGGGAGCCCATCGGAATTATCGCACCCGGGATACTCAAGATACGGGCCGAGTATGCCGGGGCCGAGAACGTGGAGGGAGCGCCCATCGCCCCGAGCTTCGATGAGGTGACCCTGACGGTCTACGAAGGGCGCTCCACCCGTATCCGAGGCAAGAAGAAGAAGATCAAGGATGGATGGACCATCGAGGCTCTGGTGGAAGACGACCGGGGCCAGCCGGTGCCGGTGGGCAAGCTGGAGTTTCGGGCCCGGGGCGGCGGATTCCGCCTGGAGGGAGGCGCGGGGGTGGCGGAGAAGAGCGTCCCCGCGGCCGGGGGAACAGTGACCTGGGTGGCGCCGCCTGGCCAGACGGAGCCGGCGGAAGTGACCATGCTTTTCCGAGAGACCCGGTCCGTACCGGACTTCGCAATCTTCCGCCAGGCGGAAACGCAGTTGGTTCTGCCGGCCCCGGCATCTGATGACCGTCCGCCTGGAGAGGGAACGAAGAAGGATGGGGCTGAGACCGGGGGAACCGACAGTGGCGGCATTGTCGCCGGGAAGACGGACGGAAACAGCGACACCGCCGGCTCCGGCAGACCGGTCAATCCGCCCGCCCGCCAGTGGGACCTGAAGTTCGGCGTTGTCATCAAGCGTCCCCCCGCGGATGACTCCCGCAAGGCGGACGTGGAAGATGTGGAGGTGACACTCCCCGAGGAGATCGAGGGCGCCGCGTTTGACTGGGGCAGGAACAACAACTCTGGGCTACCTCTGGCTCCCAAGGCCGAGTCCCTGGACATGGGCGAGGAGGGGCGTCCGGACGCATCCAACCCCGAGCGGCCCGAGTACAAACCCTACGATGCCCCCTTCATGCACGGGGCCATTCCCTCCTGGGCGACGCCCAAGATCCGGGTCAATGGCAACCGCAAGGACGTGACCTACTTCGTGGGCAAGCTCTACCGTGGCCAACGCACCTATGTGGACGGCAAGCTCATGGAGGTCTGGCCGGTCAAGGACAACAACGTCCATGGCGGCCTCATGCGAGTCCACGTGCGGCCCGAGGGGGATTGGCGAAGCTACAGCTACCGCGACCGGGGCCAGCCGAAGGTGGGCCGGCTCTACCTGGGAGAGGTCATGCGAGCTGAGGCGGTTCGAGTCTCCAATGACCCTCAGTCCACAATGACCCGATACGCGGAGTTCGACTCCAAAGGGCTCCTGCGCATGATCGGCGTGTTCGATGAGTTCCACATCATCGACCCGGAGCCGCCCCTGGCCACGGAGAACCCTGAGACCAACCTCTTCAAACGGGCTCACGGCTTGGTCCAGTGGTGGTGGGACGGGAAGGACTATCTTCGCTACGAGGCTGCATACGACGCGGCCATGGTGGTCTGGGAGCGGGCCTACTACGACAACGGCAATGTCAAGAAGGAGGCTGCATACGATACCCAGGGCCGCAACCACGGCTACCTGAGGGAATGGCTGCCAGGCGGCGAGCCGCTGCTGGAAGAGCAGTGGGTGGACGGCCAGCGGCAAGGTCTCTGCCGGTACTGGGGACGGCCCGACGTGGAGGGCGAGTCCCCTGGTTCCTTGGCGACTGAGAAGACCTATGCGGCCGGCCGGTTGGCCAGCGTGGTATACTTCTTCGAAACTGACCCGGGCTATGCTGAACGTCACAGCGCGTTCAAGCAGGTGGAGTATGACGTGGGAACGGCTCCGGGCGAAGATGGCACAGGAGAAGTGCTGCGCAGGATCTCCTGGTATCCCGACCGCTGGTGCAGGGAATACCAGACCTTCAAGGGGGGGCAACCCCACGGTCTGCGCTGGACCTTTCATGAGAATGGGCGGCTGGACGAGGCGAAGCCCTACGTTGACGGCAAACTCCATGGATTGGAGCGGGCCATGCACGATGATGGCCGGTGCCGCAAGAAGGTCTCCTGGGAGACGGGAATCAAGCATGGCACCGAGAGCGACTACGGCCCCTCGGGCAAGCGCAGCCGCCTGCGTACCTGGCACAAGGGCGAACTCCACGGTCCCGAGCGGCTGTGGGACGATGCCACTGGTCACCTCCTCGAGGCGCTGCAGTACGCCCAAGGGAAGAAGCACGGGAATCACACCGAGTACAGCTCAGACACGGGTACTCCCATCCGCGTCACCGGCTATCTGAAGGGCATCAAGAATGGAGGGGAGAAGCACTACACCGACCACGGTCACCTCATCTACGAGGTCAACAACGTCCAGGGCAAGAAGGATGGGCCGGAGCGGCGCTGGACCTGGAGCACCGGTGGATTGCTGGAGAAGTTCCACTGGTTTGCCGGCGTGCGGGACGGTGAGCAGCTACGGTTCGACTGGAATGGCTCGGTCATCTCCCGGGAACTCTTCAAGCAGGGGGTCAAATACGGCGAACAGGTCTACAACGAAGGGAGCGACCAGGAGCGCCGGGAGTACTACCTGGGCGGCCAGAAGGTCAGCTCGGGCCGGTGGATCGAGTACCGAAAGGAAATTCAGAAAGAAAAGCTGCGCAAGTAGGATCGTGGGCCGCGAGGTGTGTCCTAGCCAACATCGCCCAGGTGGTGCTCCACGACCTCGACCTGGAGCTTATTCGACGTCATCGTCAAACCGGAACTACCCAGAACTGGCGTGACCGGCGCACTGACCTCTACCGAATCGTCTTCAACGACGACGAAGAAACATAAGCGTGATGCTACGCTTCTAAGAAACAGCACCCTGACGATGACACAGGAATCAACGCCCAGAGCAAATGCCTGCCAACTTTGGAGTCTCCTTGACTACGGCCCGCCCAGTCGTGTAGCTTTCCTCATTGACGGTGCCTTCGATTTTCGCTCATGCGCCAGGACCTTCCATGACCGATCAACAGTTGCCGTACATGCCAGAAGAGAAGACGAGCCAGGCAAAGGCCGGCCTCGGCTATTTTGGTGGTGTCTTCACACCGAGCATCCTGACGATCCTCGGTGTGGTCATGTACTTGCGCTTCGGCTGGGTCGTCGGTAACGCCGGCCTTGGCGGGGCGCTGCTCATCGTGGTCGTAGC
>CALGBT010000480.1 GCA_937884235.1 uncultured Pseudomonadota bacterium | reverse complement strand
GCGGCGCCGAGAGAGCAGGGTGCCCGGTGGGGGGAGGACCCCCGACTGGACCCCTCGACTGCGCTCGGGGCAGGCCTGCGCGTTCCGGAGCAAGGGGACTGGTGAGGCGTCAAGCGCAAGGGCCGAGTGCGCTGACTGGACTGTTCGGGTGGTGCGGGAAAGACGGCGTCAGGCCTCGGGCCTCAGCAAAGGAACAAAGCCAGAGGCAGTTGGCGGTAGCGCGGCTGGGGTGAACAGCGAAAAAGGCACGGGTGGTACCAAGAGACCCTTCGAGTCCGCTCTGCTCCCCTCAGGGTGACACCCTGGGGGCGGCCGTCAGGGAGAAGCATCGGGCCTACAGCGCAATTGCCTCGGCCGGCCCGAAGTCGCTTGACAGGGTTTGGCTACATACCTAAGTTCTCTACGTGATTGTGCTACTGGAATCTTTCGTGCTGGCAAGAACCCATGACTGGAGATAGGAATGACGCTAGAAGAAGCCATTAAGACTGCTATCGAATACGAGATCAAGGTCCGCGACGCATATCTGGGCAATCTCAATGCCATCAAAGACCCCACCGGGCGTCGGGTCTTCCTGGTCCTGGGCAACGAGGAACAAGGACACGTGGACTATCTGGAAGCTCGCCTGGCCGAGTGGAAAGCGACTGGCCAGGTGTCTGCGAAGGAACTGGAAACTGTCGTACCCGCTGGTGACGTAATTGAGGCGGGCGTGAGACAGTTAGAGGAGCACTTGGAGAAGCGGGATTCGGGGAGTGAGAAGCAGATGCTGGAGAAGGCCCTGGCCATGGAAGAGGAAACCTCGAAGTTCTATCGCCGCATGGTCGCCGAGTTGGAAACAGGAGGCGAGTTGTTCCGACGCTTTGTCGAGATTGAAGATGGTCACGTGGCAATCGTCCAGGCAGAACTGGACCACCTCAATCAGTCAGGCATGTTCTTCGACTTCCAGGAATTCACCATGGAACACTGATTCTGCCCCAGGAGAACCCGATGGCGACAAGGTTGATGGTCGGAGTGTGGCTGGTATTGCTGCTGGGCTGTGGGGCCGCCGAGAAGGGTGTAGCGGACTTGTTGGAACCGATGCCGGAGCTGGTCACGGCGGGAGACGTGTTGGAGGTGGACTCTGCTGACGACACTGTGCCGGCAGATGTCTGGCCCTACGAGTTTGAGCCCGTGGTCTTTGCTATTGTCAGTGACATTCATCTGGACGGCACCTTCGAAGATTCCATTGCGCAGAAGGTCGTCGGGCTGCTGGCCAAGGCCGCGGCTGCGACTCCGGCACCGGAGTTCATTGCCATCACCGGTGACTTGACCGACCAGATGGCTGAACCGGTGGCCACTGACGAAGGGTCCATTATTGATGCCTTGCAGAAGGTCATGGCATCCTCGCCGATTCCGGTGGAACCGGTGCTGGGCAATCACGACTACTACGCCACGGGCGATGCCATCTTCGAGATGACCGCCGACCCGCTGGTCCGGACCCAGGTATTCCAGGAAGCCATTGGTTTGCCGCCCTGGCACTACACGGTGCACGGTGGCATGAAGTTCGTCCACTTGAACTCTCTCTACGGTCCCCTGGCCGCTGACTCCCTGGGTCTCAATGGTAGTCTGGGGGAGGAGCAACTGGCGTGGCTCGACCAGGTCCTTGCCGACGGTGTACCGGCCATCCTCTTCCTCCACCATCCCCCGAGCACCGTCCTGGAGGAGGGTGAACTCACCCTCGAGAAACTCATCGCCAAGTACAATGAAAACGTCCTGGCGGTCTTTGTCGGACACATTCACGTCTGGGCAAGCTCAGAGATCAGCGGCGTTCCTGTCTACATCACCAGCGCCGGTTTTCGCGGCGAGGATTTTCACCACGTCCGTGTCGACCCCATCGCGGGCACCGTCGAGATCCTGAATCTGGATTCCATTGATTATGGGGAGACTGTCGAGGTTCCCTGCGAGCCGCAGCGCGACCCCGGGCTGACCATGCCCGAAGCCCTGGCCGGGGCCGTCCTTGTACTCCAGGTGGAAGACGGGCACATCGAGCCCATGGGGCTGGGCAGCTACCTGCGGGAACTCGTTTCGGCGATCCCCATGGCGGTGCAACTTGGCGCGACTGGCACGGCTGATTCCATCCCCGCGGCCATCACCGTTGCCAAAACTGTTGGCGACGGCGCTGACGGCATCCCGGCTCATCTCGCCCCAGTGGCAGAAGGAGTCTGCGCCGCGCTCGAATTTCAGCTGGACGGGCCCTGCTTCACCACCACTGCGGTGGACCTGCCCATCAACCTGGGCAAGGTTCTCGGCTTCCCGCTGCCGCCGGGGTGGCAGCTGCGGGCCGAACTGCAAGATCTCGTCCTCACGGGAGCCCTGGTCGATGGGCCAGCCGTGGAACTGGGCGTATTGCGTGCCACCATCGATTTCAATCTCGGCAGCGAAGACTTGAAGAGCATCATCGTCAGCGAGTATTGCGCCGGCAAAATCTCTTCCTGTTCCCCAGGTCAGGGTACTATGCCCGCGTGTCCCACTGACCCCGGTCCAGAGTTCTTTGACACGCTCCCCCCGAATTGTGACGTGAGCATTCTCGGCATCGGGTTGCGCACAATCTTCGACATCTTCGCTTCGGTGCCGGGACTTGCTGTGGAATTGGATGCCAACTTCGACATCTTCCCTGCAACCGAGAGCAGCGAGCCAACTCCGGGCACCGTTGCTCCGGAGCTTTTCGTCACCTGCCCCAGCACACTCTGAGTGTAACTTGCAAGCAGGCCGTTGTCAGAGCTTCAGGCATTCGAAGCCATTGCAGTGAGAACCTGCCGGGCAGATTCCGCAGAGCCCAGTACATTGGTCAGTGCCGCACGTCGCCCACCCCGGACAGACCGGGTCGCAGGGGCCAAAGCAAGCATCCGCCTCAGTGATACACTCGGCGAGAAGGGCTGCGTCCTCGCAGGCCGTGCGTTCGGCATCGGGAACATCTTGCGGGCAGATAGACTCGACGCAAAGGACAAGCTGCGTGAGAACGATCATGGCCTCCCGCGTGGCCACCATGGTACAGGCGTCGATGCAGGGTTGGTCGGCGGCATCACAGGTTTCGGCGCAGGTCCAGGTGTCGGAGCAGGTCTCGGTCCCATGGCGATTGAAACAGGTGGCATATTCTGCAAGGCAGTCATTGAGTATGCAGGCTGTCAGGCAGTCCTGGTCGCCACCACCCTCAAAACAATGGGCGCAGTGCAGGAATTCACAGCCCTCATAAGCCAGAAGGTCGAGTCTGCCTTTGGCGGACAGCCATGCTTCGCACTCTTTCTGGCAGAGGATGTCCCACGGCTCGCAATTGCTATCACAGTCTCTGAGAAACTGTCCGCAGTCGGCCTGGCCCGTCTTGGCGCACGCCCCGGCCACGCAGACCTCGCCATCCCCGCAGGTCCCACAGGAGCCGGTGGCACCGTCCCAGCCACACACGCGTCCCTGGCAATTCACTTCGCACAGGGCGCAGATTCCGTCGCAGCATATTTCCGGGGCAGCACAGGTTCCACAGATCCCTGAGCAGCCATCGTCGCCACATTCCTGCCACGTGTCGCATGCGGGCAGGCACCAGTGGCCTCCGCAGACGCCGTCCTCACATGGGGCATCAGCCGCACATTCCTGCACCGCAGACCATACCCAACACATATCGTCATCGGTAACACAACGCTTCGAACCGGTGCCCCCGTTGACGCACCCGGGGGCCGACGCAGGTTTGCAGAGTTCCTTGCCTTTGCACTCAGGGGCGACGGTTGCGGGCTCCCAGGTTTCGACGCAGGAAACGTCTGGGAAACCATCTGCTCCGGAGGCCCCGCAGCCCGACGCCAGCAGTGCCACCGGCACGGCAATCAGCAACACCAGCAGTGACGGGGAGCGCCTCCCCCGGCGCCGGCGCCATGCGGCGAGCAGGGCCAGCACTGCCAACGCGAGCCAGACAGCGGCAGGTGCGGCATCGCCAACTGCACAGCCACCGCCGCCAGACTTCGGCTCCCCGTCCCCCTCGTCCACGGGCATGGGCAGGGGCTTCTCCCCCGGCTCGGCGGGCAGCGGCTCGCCAGTGCCCCTGACCCGGCAGAGGTCGGCCGGCCCGCCACCGACCAGCAGGCCGGTTCGCACCAGTGGCTGAACGTAACCGTCCGTGCCAATTCTGAAAACCCGCAAGGTTGGATATGGGTTCTTCCAGTCCCAGTTCCATCCCTTGACCATGACCAGATAGAGAGTTCCGTCCGGGGCCGCGGCGACACC
>CALGBT010000479.1 GCA_937884235.1 uncultured Pseudomonadota bacterium | reverse complement strand
CTCCGCAGGCATGGGAGCTTCAGCGACCTTTGGAGCCGGCTCTGTGGATTCATCTGCCTGAACTGTGTAGCTGGCCCCGAGGGCAGCTGCCAACATCAATATGCCTATCAATCTTGCCATCAGGCTCTTCCTCCTACTTCAGGGTGGGCTGAGCCACCAGTCAAGCCCCTCACAGGAGAAACCGAAGTCCTGTGAGCAGGCCAATGTTTCGCTCTAATGCGCTGGCAGGATTCTCCTGCCACACTGGTAGTTGCACCAATGCCTCTAAGATGACCCAACGGGTGACAAAGAGCAACCCCGGCGAGAGGTACAAGTATGCCTCCAGACCATCGAAGTCCTTTCCGTTCTCCACTCCCTCCCAACCGGCCGAAAACTCCAGGACTGGAGTGAGTGCAAGCTTTGGAGCACCCGGTACTGCAAAAGTGTGTGAGATTGCCAGATTCACCTGGAGTTCGTCACCGGGGTCCGCCTCATCAGAGTCCACGCCAGCCATCCCATTCCATGCGTAGGATGCCGTGAGGTCACCACTTAGCCGATGCCAACGCTGGGTAACGTGGATGCCAGCCCGGGTGTCGAAACTATCCGATGAGAACCCGTTCGTACCGGTGGGAGACTCGATGCCAAAGGTCGGGGCGACGCCCAGGACCCAGTTCCGGCTGTTATGGCGGTAGAGCTTGTACTTCGCCTGCACAAGCAGGTCTCCCATTCCTGTTTTGGAGGAGTCGCCACTGTCCACCATGCCGTCGCCCATCATGCCGTCGTCAATCATGGACGTTCTCATGTGCATTACCGAAGTCCTTGCCATAAGAGTCAACTCAGGTAGCACCCCCCAGGCAGCCACAAAGGGTACCATAAACATCTCCATGGAAGGCTTCGAGGCCCACGATTCGGCTCGCTGCAAGTAAGCCACGCGGGTGCGCAGGATCACTCGACCCTGGGCCGGCGTTAGCCCCCCGTCAACACTTATCCCTCCCGCATTTGCACGGGGTGGGGCGCATGTCAGGCTTGCCGTCAGACCCGCCACGATAGCCAGTATGAGAGTTCTGGAAGGCCTCACTGGATGCGCTCCCCGGGCGTGAAATTGGCCCTCGTGATCGCATCATGAATGTCCCCTTTCGTCGGTTCTTCGCCCGCTTCGTACCAGATGTCAGCATAGGCACCTGACCAATTGACTTCCGACCGAACAACTCCGTCAACTTCGTTCAAGAGCTTCTCCAAAGCTCTCTCACAGCCGGGTCAGTCCATGCCGAAGACCTCGTAGCGGGCTTTTTCACGGCCGTTGGGGGCAAAAGATGAGTCCACTATCTGAGCGCCGCCGCATGCGGAATTCACGCAGACAAGCAAACAGCAAAGAGCCAATACAAGACCGCGCATATGATCTTCCTCCACGTTGCTTTCACCATAGCAGAATGGAGCGCACCAAGGCTATCATAAGCCCTCCAGATTGGGCAGTACGGCGTGCTTCAGCTTCCGCGCACGCCCGCGCACACGCGGCGTCCGTAGGACGCCCCGTCCGAGGTCTCTCGGTTCCGAGGTCTCTCGGTTTCCATTGCCTCGCGTCAAGAACGTGAGCTTGATGGGAGGAGGTTTTACGGTTAGAATCGTTGCACTGGTTGGGGTGAGACGGTGAGTGCCAGCGATACTTGGATTCTGATTGCCATCATTGGGACCTTGCTTGTCCTAGTTCAGCTGGGGACCCATTTTCTGGACCGACTCGATAGGCCTCGGCGACGCTTTGGCCGCGGGCCGCTGCGACGAACATCTGATGCCCGCAGTGAGGAGCGAGCCTGTTTCGTCGGAACGTTACATCCTGCCCTCAATGAGCCCAGCTACGAATCCTGGATAGACGACCGTCAGGTGTTGGTGCGAGAGACCTTCATGATGTCCCATAATCGTGGTTCCGAGGAACATGACCCCTGGGACGAAGTGGTCGTGCAACAATCCCGTCCCCGGCTGCTGATGCTTGCCGACGGCCACGGCAAACTCCCGGTCCTTTTCGAGGATCAGGAGGTCTGGAACGACCTCCCCACGCGCCGAGTCAAAGGATTGGGGATGGAACGAATCGACGCCTTTCTCGCTTCTTGCCAACGAACTCGAGACGAGGTAGCCAAGGACTTCCCGTGGGGGTCATCGAACC
>CALGBT010000478.1 GCA_937884235.1 uncultured Pseudomonadota bacterium | reverse complement strand
GCACCTGCCTTGGAAAGCGGGTTTGCGATAAGGACGGGCTGCTACCCTGCGACGCTGCGGCGCCCCTAGAGGAAGCCTGCAACGGGGTCGATGACGATTGTGATGGTGATGTTGACGAACCGTATGACATCTCCGTTGACCCCCCCATTGGGATTTGCGATGACGGCAACACGTGCTCCGTTGACACCTGCAATGGTGCTGCTGGTTGCCAGCACGTGCTCCTCGACGAAGGGGAGTGCATAGACAATGACGCATGCACCGTCGGGGACCACTGCGAAGCGGGCGAGTGCGTCGGACTCCCCGTGGCTTGTGATGATAATAACCCCTGTACCGACGACAGCTGTGATGGTCTCGGGGGCTGCGCAGCCGACAACAACATGAACGATTGCGACGACGGTGACCCTTGCACCGTAAATGACCGTTGCGAAGCTGGGGAGTGTGGTGGCTTCGCAGTCAACTGCGAGTGCGCAACCGATGAGGATTGCCTTGCTTTCGACGATGACGATGCTTGCACGGGGACTCTTTACTGCGACCAGTCGAGCGTGCCCTTCGGATGCCAGCTGGTCCCTAATTCTGCCGTTCAATGCGCGCTGCCCGATGATGCGCAGCCCATTTGTCAGGCGGCAGAGTGCGACCCTGCAACCGGGGCCTGCAAAGTGGTTTCGGTCAACGACGGCTTTGCCTGCGGGGATGGCAATGCCTGCACCATTGGCGAGAGCTGCCAGGACGGGGCCTGCGCCGGTGGAGTGGCACCGATCTGCAACGACGACAACCCTTGTACACTAGACAGCTGTGACGCCCAGACCGGTTGCCAGTCCGGCGCGGTGGACGGGCCCTGCTCCGACAACAACGTCTGCACTCTGGGGGATGGCTGCAGCGCCGGAGAATGTGTCGCGGGAACAGATGTCCTTGAGTGCGATGACAGCAATCCGTGTACTGAAGATTCGTGTGATACGCTTCTGGGCTGCGTGCACCAGGCCCTGGACGGTGTTCCCTGTAGCGATGGCAACGAGTGTACTACCGGTGACGGCTGCGTGGCCGGCAGTTGCCAGTTTACCGGAGACTTGAACTGCGACGACAGCAATCCGTGCACTACGGACAGTTGTAGTGCAGCCAACGGCTGCGTCCATGCCTTCAACCAGCAACCTTGCAGTGATGGGGATGCCTGCACGGTGGGGGACCATTGTGACGGCGGGGATTGTTTGTCCGGTCCTCCAGTCAACTGTGATGATGGCAACGGATGCACTACTGAATCCTGCGACCTGATCCAGGGTTGTCTGTTCAAAGCCCTCGACGGGGCTCCATGTGATGATGGCAATGCGTGCACCGATGGCGATATCTGTGCCCAGGGCCAGTGCGTCTTCGCCAATGACCTCGACTGCGACGATGGCAATGCCTGCACCAACGACAGCTGCGCCGCGGCGACCGGCTGCGTGCATACTCTAAGCAAAGCGGCGTGCGATGACGGTGACCTCTGCACCTCCGGTGACCACTGTCAATTGGGAGAGTGCGTCAGCAGCGCGCCGTTGCACTGTGAAGATGGCAATCCCTGCACCGCTGACGGATGCGACCCCGGTATGGGCTGCACTTTCAAGCCGGTAAAGGGGGAGTGTGATGACGGCAACGCCTGCACGCTCAATGAGCAGTGCCAGAACGGTTTCTGTACCGCCTCTGGTTGGCTCGACTGTGGCGACGGGAATCCCTGTACAAATGACCTCTGTGACCCGCTGCAGGGGTGCCTGAATCAGAACAATGCCAACCCCTGCGATGACGGGAACCCCTGTACCGCCAATGACCTCTGCTTCGAAGGCAACTGCAAGGCCGGTGGTCCCACCTTCTGCAATGATGGCAATGGCTGCACCGACGATTCCTGTGACCCGCTGGTGGGATGTCAGTACGAGAACAACGCCCTGGCCTGCGACGATGGCGACGTGTGCACCGCCAGCGACAAGTGTGCAGGAGGGGCTTGCGTACCCGGGCAGCAGCTTGTCTGCAATGACGGGAATGTTTGCACCGATGATTCCTGCGACTCGAAGCTGGCCTGCATTTACGTTGCCAACGACCTCCCCTGCAGTGATAACAACAACTGCACCGATAACGACCTGGACAAGTGTGTCGCCGGCGAGTGCGTGGGTGGGCCGCTCCTGGATTGCGACGATAACAACTCCTGTACCGTGGACACTTGCAGCGCGGCCAATGCTTGTGAGCATGAGAAGCTGCCTGACAGCACCGACTGCGGCGGCGGCAAAGTCTGCTGGAAGGGGGCGTGCGTCAGCTGCGGTGATCTCACCGGCTCGGAGACCTTCAGCTACACCGGCTCAGCACAGGACTTCACGGTGCCGGCCTGCATCAGCAACTTGACCCTGGAGACCTGGGGGGCAGCCGGAGGCAATGCGGCCATCGGAGTTGTGGTAGGCGGCAAGGGCGGCTACGCCAAGGGCAACCTGACGGTTGCTCCCGGCGAGACCCTCAAGGTCTATGTCGGTGGCCAGGGGGCTAACTCCCAGACTGGCGGGTGGAATGGCGGCGGCAACGGTGGCGCTAAGGGCTCTTCGGGCGGCGGTGGTGCGTCGGACGTCAGGCGGGGCGGGGCCGCGCTCAGTGACCGCGTAGTCGTCGGGTCTGGCGGCGGCGGTGCCGCCTACGAATCTGCCTGGGGCGGCGGCTGGGGAGTCAACAACGGAGCCTGCAACGGCGGCGCCGGCGGCGGGCTGACCGGCAACCAGGGCGGTTACTGGCAAGGGGCTTGCCAGGGCGGCACCGGCGGGACTCAGTCCGGGGGCGGAGCCTACGGTGGTGCGTTTGGAGTGGGCGGCCCTGCCAAACCTGGTGATGGTGATACCGGTGGTGGCGGTGGCGGATGGTATGGGGGCGGCGGCGGTGGTGACTGCACCGGCTATAATGGCTGTGGCGGCGGCGGGTCTTCTTATGTGGGCGGCGTTTCCAACGGTACTACACTAGGTGGCCAGCAGAGCGGCCATGGCAAAGTCGTCATTTCCTGGTAGCCCGGCAGGGCAGAGGAGCCATGCTATGAACAGGTCTGTTATCAGCCATCTGCACTTGTTGGTAGTCTGTATTTGCCTCTCCGGTTGTCCAGAGTCTGTGCCGGGTCCAGTTGAGCGGGAGTCAGGGGTCGTTGCCGCAGATACGGTTGACGGGTTTGTGGTGTGGGTGGAAGCGGGGGTGCTGGCCGGCTCGCCGGCACCAGAAAAGGCGCCAGGCGGAGTTGCTGCCTGGCTGGACGGTATCAGTGAGGCAGGTAGTGGGCCGCTGGCCATTCTCAACTTACGAGAGTATGCGGACCCCGATTTCGGCGATTCGGTAGCTGCCACGCTGCAAGTTCCCATCGCAGATTTCAAGGTTCCCACCATTGAGCAGGCCAACGCGGCCCTGGAGTTCATCTCAGCCAATCGCATTGCGGGTCGCACCGTGGTTGTTCATTGCCAGGGGGGATGCGGCAGGACGGGAACTATCCTCGCCCTCTATCTGCGTCAGGTTCGGGGTTTGGACGGGGCTGAGTCCATCGCCGAATTGCGTGCCCTTGAACCCTGCTTTGTGGAAACGAAGGAGCAACAGGACTTCGTCAGGGACTTCGTCTTCACCCCCCGCTAGTGCTGTCGTTTCGAGGCTACCCATCCACCGCAGGCACTCTCCAAAAACTGTGCGACGGCGACGGTGACGTGGTCATTTCCGTGGCTGCCCACCACTTGTATTCCCACGGGCAGCCCCTCGCCGTTGAGTCCCAGCGGAACCTGGGTTACCGGCAATTCCAGGGCGTTGAAGATCGCGGTGTAGACCCAGTTGAATGGGGGCAGTAGAGGCTTGTGGTGTACTGGGGCAGTGGTCGTGTAGGACGGGAAGAGGAGCACGCCGTCATTGCCCAACACTTCGGCCATTTGACGTTTCAGGTCAAGGCCCCTTCGAAGGGAGGTCATTGAGTGGTCCGGGCGCAGTCCCTGCAGGCTCTCCAGGAGTCCTAGACCCAATGCGGGGAGAGTGTGCGGACTCTTGCCTGCCAGCGTCTTGACGAGGTGCCGGCAGGCGTTGATGGGCTCTCCCTCTCCCAGCAATTCCTTGAAGGAGGGGCCGCCCGAGAGGTGCATCATGGCCGACCAGATATCGAAGCTCTTCTTGAATCCGTCAAAGCGTCGGGTTTCGACCTGAGAGCCAGCGTCGGACAGCGCTCGCGCCGCACCTTGCTGCGCCCGACGCAGGTCAGGATGGATCTTCAACCAACCGTTGTCCGGCACGTCAAAGACCCGCAGCCGCGCAATCTCTATTGCGGCGGGGTCGCCCAGATTGAAGGGTATGACATGGGGGTCCTTGCCGTCAGGTCCGGCGAGAATCCGGACCAGTGGCCAGATGTCTTCAGCATGCCGACAAATGGGGCCGCTGGTCAGATACCTCCCGGTCT
>CALGBT010000477.1 GCA_937884235.1 uncultured Pseudomonadota bacterium | reverse complement strand
ACTTCGTGCCACCGGCAGCTCACTACGGATTGCTGGGGGCCGCCATGTACCTGATGCGCCCGCGCAAGGCCACTGGCAGCAGTGAGGAGGGAGAGCAATGAGCGAACATACATCACACTACGCACCGGTAAAGTCGGTGCCGTTTTTCACCCGCGGCGTCCTGGTGGTGCTGGCAATTGCGCTGATTGGTTGGGGCTTCGGCCTCTTCCGAATGTTCTTCGGATTGGAAGCCGCCACCAACCTCAATGACCAGTTCCCGTGGGGCCTCTGGATCGGCGTGGATGTCGCCACCGGCGTGGCGTTGGCAGCCGGAGGCTTCACCTCCGCGGCCCTGGCCCACATCTTTCACCGGGATCAGTATCACCCCCTGACCCGGGCCGCGTTGTTGACCGCCGCGCTGGGTTACACCTTCGTTGCCATCGGTCTCCTCTTCGACCTGGGGCGCTACTACAATGTCTGGCACCCCATGATCTACTGGCAGGGCAACTCCGTCCTCTTCGAAGTGGGCATGTGCGTCATGGCCTATCTCACGGTGCTCTACCTGGAGTTCCTGCCCATCGTCGCCGAGCGCTTCAAAGACGGTATCTCCATGCCTCGGCCATTGGGCAAGCTCAACCGTCCGCTCAATGCTCTGCTCCGCTTCGGCAACAGGGTGTCGGGCAAGATCATGTGGGCGCTCATCATTGCCGGCGTGGTGCTGTCGTGCATGCACCAGTCGTCGCTGGGAGCGCTGATGGTCATCGCCCCCACCAAGATGCACCCGCTCTGGTACACACCGATTCTGCCACTGCTCTTCCTCGCATCGGCTATCGCCGTCGGGCTGGCAATGGTGGTCTTCGAATCGCTGCTCGCCTCCCGCTCCTTCAAACGGAAGCCGGAGATGAGCGCCCTGTCCCCACTCTCCCGAATCCTGCCCCTCGCCCTGGGAGTCTATCTGGCGCTCAAAGTTGGGGACCTCGCCATTCGAGACGCATGGCCGCACCTGCTGGTTGGAAACTTCGAGACTTTCATGTACCTGATCGAGGTTGGCGTGTGTGGATTCCTGCCCTTCGTGCTGCTGCTCCTTCCTGCCGTCCAGCAACGTCCTGGACTGCTCATGATTCCGGCGGCGCTAACTGTCGCCGGCGTGGCCATCAACCGTATCAACGTCTTCCTGGTGGCCTACCAGCCACCTTACGCTACAGAGCGGTACTTCCCGGCCCTGCCGGAATTCGCGGTCACCGCAGGACTCATCGCGACCATTGTGCTTATCTACCGCTTCGCCGCTTTGAACCTGCCCATCATGGAAGCTGAGGAGGAGCGAGCATGAAGACCAACGACACCCTATTTCCAGTGACCCGGTATTGGAGTGGGTTGCTGGTTCCGCTACTCATCGTCGCCACGTCTCTCGCCTGCACGCCCAGTGAACCAATCACTGCATCGGTCGCACAGAGTGAAGAAACGGGGCCCTGCTATTGCCCCTGTGCCAAAGAACGGGATGTGCGGCGGGACTCTCGCGCGGCAGGCGACGCACCGGATGCCGGCACCCCTGAGGTGAACCTGCCCGACGAGTGCCGACTCTATCACCTCGCCGAGCAGTATAGCCCGGTGGTCTTCTCCCACACTAACCACGTGGAGTATGCGGATAACTGCGCCACGTGCCACCACCACTCAAGCAGAGTCGAAGTTGCACCGCCCTGCCGAGAGTGCCACGGCGTCACGTCGGGGGACCTGCGCCTGCCTGGTCTCAAGGGGGCCTACCACCGACAGTGCATGAACTGCCACCGCGAAATGGGCTCCGGCCCGCTGGATTGCGTGGGGTGCCATGCCCTGGCAGATGGCGCGGTGAAAGACGCCACCGCCATGGCCCTGGAATCCGTGGGCGACAACGTCCTCCTCGGCCACCTCGCCCAGGAGTTTGGCGGCGTCAACTTCAAGCACCGCCTGCACGTTGACGTCACGGATTCCTGTTCCGAGTGCCACCATCAGGAGAAGGGATACGATAAGACACCGGCCTGCCGAGAGTGTCACAACACCCGGGACGACCTGAAGCACGCCTATCATGAGCAGTGTCTCGCCTGCCACCAGACGACCTCCGCCAAGAAGCAGTCGCTAATGGAAGATCTGACGGCTCAGCTGTCCGCCGCCAGAAACGCCGGCAAGACCGACGAGATCGAGACTCTGACCAAGCGCATCGAGGGGGAGCGCGAGCGCGGGTCTAGCCCCCTGGGGTGCAAGGACTGCCACCTGCCGAAGAAGGCTCCTGCCAGCGTCGACCTCGGCCAGGTAGAACAGCTCTTCGGTACCGTCAAGTTCAACCACACGACCCACGCAGAAACCACAACCTTCTGCACCGACTGCCACCATACTAACAAGGACCACGGACTGCTCGAACCGTGTCGAGCCTGCCATCCGGACAAGGACCACCCGGGCAAACCGGGGGTAACCAAGGCCCAGACTGCCTATCACAGCCAGTGCATCGACTGTCACCGCAAGGAAGCCAAGGGACCAGTAGAGTGCGCCAAATGCCACACCCTCGGCGAAGCTCCGGCGAAGGTTGCCATCAGCCTGCCGGGCAGCACGGCCGAGGGCACCTCCTTTGACCACGCGACTCACGTTGACATCGCCGAAGGCTGCCTCGACTGCCACCATGGCCCGCAGAGCTACGATGGCATCGTCAAATGCGGAAGTTGCCATACCGATGGCAAGGACGGCAAGACACAGAGTCTGCAGGATGCTCTCCACAAGCAATGCATTGACTGTCACAAGCAGGATGACCAAGGACCCACCGGCTGCGAAGACTGCCACGCCGCAAGGGAGCAGAAACCTGCTCCGGAGAAGTCTGCGAAGTAGCGCCTGAGCCCATCCTTCCAGAACAACTCAAGCCAACTTGATGTACCCTTCCTCAGTCAGATATTCCAGAACTTCCCGGGCCGCTTCCAGAGGGGAGAGGTCCGTGGTATCAAGTGTAATCTCGGCGTCTTCAGGCTCCTCATAAGGGTCGGAGATGCCCGTGAACCCCTGGATCACACCGGCCCTTGCCTTGGCGTAAAGGCCCTTGCGATCCCGCAACTCGCACTCACTCAGAGGTGTTGAGATGTGCACCAGAATGAACCCGGCCCTCGGAGCAATCAGCTCTCGCACTTCTTTGCGAACCGCATCGTAGGGGGCGATGGGAGCACACACGGCAATGCCGCCATTCTTGGTGATCTCAGAGGCCACGAAACCGATGCGCCTGATGTTGGTGTCGCGGTCTTCTTTCGAAAACCCCAACTCGGATGAGAGGTACTTGCGCACCAGGTCGCCGTCCAACAGCGTCACGGGGCGTTCACCCTGCTCTAAGAAGAGGGAAACTAGAACGCTGGCAACCGTAGACTTCCCCGCCCCGGAGAGGCCAGTGAAGAAGATGGCGAGCCCCTGCTCGTGGCGCGCGGGATAGGAGCGGGCAAGTTCGGCGGCCACCTCGGGGAACGTTGAAAGCTCTTCCCGGTAGTCAACCGGCGGATAGGAAACCAGGGTGACCCCCAGTTCCTGGAAGTACCGGTCAACCAACTCCCGGGAATCGACGTCGGCGTGAAAGAAACCGCCCCGCTCAAGGAAGTGGGTGCAGCCCTGATTGCGCGCGACAATGGCCTGCAGGAGTGTTAGGCGCAGCCCCCCCGTACTGCCAAAGGACGGCACCATCGCACAAATCGCCTCCAACGCCTGAAAGCGAGGCCAGACGGCCCGATGGCAACGCCCATTGGTGAAGTGCCCAAGATCACCGGGGCCTGCGACTCCTTCAATGGGACTGATCAGCAGGGCTGCAGCATACTTCCGCACCGCATGTGTCAAGACATCGTGGGTTGCCTGATGCAAGGGAGCCGCGGTCTGAAAGGCAATGATCCTCTCGCAGCCCTTGCTGGCAAAGTGCTCCCGCAATTCTGCCGGCGTCCGCCGCAAGTCAGTGAAATCATGGTGTGGAGGGAGCGTCACCCCCTCGACTCCGCCGCCCACGTACCAGCCATGACCCCGCGGCGACAGCCGTGCTGCGGCGGCCCAGCCGGGCTCTTCGCCGCCGGAAACTGCGTTGGCCTCCGCCACCAGATCGGGTTGCCAGACTTCTTCCACGTGGAGCGCCGCGAGCATGAATCCTTCGGGATCCCGCAGCGCCAGCATCTGGCCTGGTTGCAGTTGGCACGCAATCTCCTCGGGGAGGTCCAGAGTCACCGGCAACGGCCAGAGAACACCCCCGGCCAGCCTCATGGAACTGCAAACCGACTCGTAGTCAGCGCGGCACATGTAACCAGTGAGGGGCGATAAGGCGCCGGTGAGAAGCAGTTCGAGGGCGCCGACCTGTCGATAACTGAGGTCCCAGGATGGCCAGTCCAGGGAATCGGCATGGATTTGCGCGGCCCTCTCCGGCGTCACCAGGAGGTCCTGCAGCGCTCCTCCGTAGGGTTCAATCATCTGGCAACCACTCAAACGTCACCTCGTCATCATGTGGTTCCCAGGCATCCTTCTGATAGTTGTAACGGTCCATAATCCAGCCCCACCGCTCACGTACTCGCACCTGCATCTCGGCGGACATCTCGAAGCGATTGCGGCGGTAGCCCGTCAGGCCAGCGACATGCGCCTCGACCTTTGGCCGCGCCACCTCAAAATCACCCAACCGCATTCTCCCATAGACCTCTTTGAGCACCGACACGGGGTTGGCGGTCAACTCTTCGTACCGTACTTCCATGAAGTTCCCTGCGGGGATGAGATGGCGGGTCTCTTCGAGCTTCTTGTAGAGGGTATCGCCGAGATCGAAGACAAACTCCTCAAGCCCCTCGAATTGCAGCTCCTCCAGGGTAAAGAGGGCGCAGACCTTCCGCCAGAGATTGAGCATTGAGGGGAAGACATCGAAGGGATTGCGCACCGTGTGAATGAACCGGGCATTGGGAAAGAGTTCGAGGAGCGGCTCGATGCGACAGGAATGGGCAGGCGTCTTCAGGATCAAACGCCCGGGCCGCAAGTAGGCTACCCGCCGCATGAATCGCAGCAGAACCCGCTTCCAGCGCCGCAGCTCCCACTCGGAGAGGTTGTCGAGGTCGACGTAGTCGGCGTGCTCGTTGCGCCCCGGGAACGCCAGGTGCAGATAGGGACTCGGGAGCCCCATGTTCATGAGCGCGAATTCGTCCTCGAAGGGTCGCTCAAGACCGGCCGCCATGTTGTCCATGGGGCGATGCTTGGGCAAGAGGAAACCCAGATTGTTGACCGCAAACTCCTCGGTGAGGAGAAAGTGATTGGGAATGAAGCACTCATAGGTATTGGGGAAGGTGTGGCGGGGGTCCAGCGCCAGCAACTCATGCAGGAAGGTAGTGCCCGTCCGCCAGTGGCCAATGACAAACACCGGGTCTTCCAGTTGCACCTTCCTGACGCGGCCGCCGTAGAGAATCTTCTCGGTTAAGCCAAGTCCGGAGTTAAGGACGCTCATGCCCGTGGCAGTCAGCGCGGTGGGGAGATGTTGCCGTGATACGGCAAAGTTGTTGCGGGCCAACAGACTTATCCAGCCGGGCAGCGTTGCCCCATACCAGATGCTCGGACTCTGCCACTCCTTGTCGCTCTGCCGCATGGTTGCCAGCAGCCGCATCAGGAGACTCTCCTGCTGCATACTCACCCCACAAATTCAGACGGGCTCCATTGTGCTGGCATCAACCACACTTGTCCATAGCTCCCTTACTTCCACGGCAGCTTGCCGCCGAAGTTCGGGGGATGGATGGTCCAACCGGCGTAGTCCTGGTTGTCGCAGGTGTAGCCGCAACTCTCGGTGCCAAAGTACCAGATGCGCTGAGTGGCGCTGTTGTTGCAGTTGGTATCGTGATTGCCGATGACGTACTGGGCGCCGCCGCATCCTTTGGCGGAGCAAGGTTTGCCCCAGTAGTGTTCACAGGCTTCGATGGCCCGCTGCACGCTGTGTACGTTGACAGGGTGGGCGTTGTAGAACTTGGTGAAGCCGTCGAAGTGCTCTATCAGGTCCTGGTGCTTGCAGTTGTTCTTGCAGGTATCGGTATCAACCTGGTTGCCGTCGTCACACTCCTCGCCGCCATCGACGATGCCGTCGGGACAGGTTGGCAGGTGACAGTTGGTGCGGCAGGTATCGGGCACGTTGGCATTGGCGGGGCCCTCATCGCACTCTTCGCCGGCCTCTTTGATAGCATTGCCGCAGCAATCGGCCATAACCTCTGAGACACAGCCGACTTGCAAGTCGCAGTAATCGTTTTTGCAGAGCCCGCCGGTATTGCACTGGGCATGCTGTGCTTCGTGGACCACCACGTCGGCATCCTCGTCACAGTAGTCGAAGGTGCACTGGACCCCGTCGTTGGTGTTGGGTGGCTGCCCCGTTTCGCAGCCGAAGCCAGACTTGCACACTTCGGCACCGTTGCAGAAGATCCCGTCACTACAGCTTAGCGGATTGCCGCCCACGCACCCGCCCCCGCCGCACGTATCGGTCTGCGTGCAGGGGTCACCGTCATCGCAGGGGGCCTGGTTGGGAGCATGCAGGCAACCCACCTGCGGGTCGCACGAATCGTCGGTGCAGAGGTTGCCGTCGTTGCAGTTGCGCGGCTCGCCGGGCTGGCATCCGCCGTTCAAGCAGAGGTCTGAGATAGTGCACATGTCACCATCTTCGCAAGGCCCGCTGGTGGGGGTCGAAGCGCAGCCCGAAGCCGGTTTGCAGAGGTCAACGGTGCAAGGGTTCTCATCGTCGCAGACCACCGGCTCACCCGGATGGCACACGCCTCCCTGGCAGTAATCATCCACCGTGCACTTGCTCCCCAGCGCACAGGAATCGGCGTTGGGGACAAACTGACACCCAACCTCCGCCTCGCAGAGATCGTCGGTGCAGTCGTTGCCGTCATTGCAAACGAGCATCCCGGCCCCGATGCAGGCTCCTACCTGGCAATGGTCACCAGTGGTGCAGAGGTCGCCATCGTCGCAGGGGGCGCTGTTCATGGTGAAGGTGCAGCCGGTTGCGGGGTTGCAGGAATCGGTGGTGCAGGGGTTGTCATCATCGCATTCAAGGCTGCCGGAGAAGATACACTTGCCAGCGGCGCAACCATCGCCCGTGGTACAGGCGTTGAGGTCGTCGCAGGCTGCGCTGTTGGGCACATGCAGACAGCCGGCCTCGCCAGAGCACTGATCATCAGTACAGACATTGCCATCATCACAGGTCATCGCCTCGCCGGAGGTGCAGTCGCCGTCCATGCAGAGGTCATTGACAGTGCAATCGTCCCCGTCGTCGCATCCCTGGTCGTTGGCAACGTGGAGGCAGCCCATTCCCTGCTCGCAGCTATCATCGGTGCAGGGGTTGCCATCGTTGCAGTTGGCGGGTTGCCCGGAGGCGCAACTGCCTGCCGCACAGCTGTCACCGACGGTGCACGGGTCATCGTCATCGCAGGCCCAGCCACTGTGGATCGGTTGGAAAGAACAGACCCCGCTGCCAGGGTCACAACTCGCTCCCAGGCAGGGAGCATCGGGACCGGACGGCTCCGGGCAGATGATCGCGCTCTCGGCAATGACTTTGCATAGGTGGGGGAGTTGCGACACATCGCAGTGCAATGTGCCGTTGCAGACATCCCCGTCTTCCAACTCCGCACAGTCAGCATCTTCCAGGCAGTCGCAGGCGACATCGGTGCCGGCACAGGTTCCCTCCTGGCACTGGTCGCCCACGGTACAAGGGTTGCCGTCATCGCAAGGACCAAAGGTCGGCGAATACTCACAGCCCCCGTTTTCCGTGCAGAGATTCTCGGTACAAGGATTCTTGTCGTCACAAATGACCGGGTCGCCGGCGCAGGCCCCCGCGCTGCAGTGGTCGGCCACGGTACACGGATTGCCGTCACTGCAGTCCTGCGAATCGTCGACTTCGTTGAGGCAACCCTCTACGCCACTGCATTTGTCCTTGGTGCATTCGTTGCCATCGTGACAGAGGTTGACGAAGTCACCGTCCACGAGATCGGGCTCATCGATATCGCCGTCGCAGTTATTGTCCAGACCATCGCAGGTTTCCGGGGTCGGGACGGGGGCATCACAGGCTGACAGGCCGCCCTCTAAGCAGGTCCTCTGGCCGACGCAGGTGCCAAATTCGTTGCCGCTGCTGCACGGCGTCCCCAGCCCAAGTGCGACAGAAGTGCCGGTGCAGGGACAGACCCCCGTGTCGTTGACGCACTGCTGCAGCACGGCCCCCGAAACAGAGGTAGTCTCCTGGCAGGAGAAGCCCCACGGGCACTCCCCGTCGCCGGCGCATTGGCCGCCGCAAAACGCCCCCTCAGCGCCATAGTCGAGACAGGCATCATCGGCCCCATCAATGCTTGTGCAATCGGCGCTGGTGGCGCAGGGGCGGCAGAGGTTGGCGTAGTTGGAGACACAGACAAAGACCAGATCCGGGTCGGTTCCCGCCACCTGCTGGCAAGTCCAGCCGGGAGGACACTCCTCCTGGCAGGCCACGGTGCAGACCTTCTCGCCCAGATGCTGCACGCACCACCCTGACTGGCAGTCTGAGTTCTCGCCGCAAGGATCAAGGAAGCACCCCTCGCCCGGGGAGCAGAGTGGCTCCACCGTCTCTGGCGTAATATCGCCGAAGATGTCGAAGACCACGGGCAGATCCGGTTCTGCCGACTGGTCGAGTTCAGCGGCAATCTCTTCCACAGCATCGTCACTCCGCCCCAACTGCTCCGGCGGGACGTCAGCCTTACCAACGGTCTGCCCAGCGCCACCACAATTCGCGGTCAGCACCAACAGCAAGCCCAGAAACGCATATCTACTCATAGAATTCCTCTCTCCTAGCGGCTCACAGCCAGAGGCAAGATTACCACGCGAGGAGGGAAAAGCGCAATGGAGGAGGGCGTCTCAGCGCCACCCCACCCCGCGGGTTCCAAGAGCCTTGACTGCCAGCATACTGAAGAACGATGATGGCAAAACTCAAGACGGGAGAGAGGCAAGGGTTGCCCCCTGCTCCGTCTCCGAGTTTGGGAAATGGAGGCCGGTAGTGAAGAGGATTCTTATTGTGGTTGCAGTGGTGGGTGCGGTGGTTGCCCTCATCGTCTTTATCTTCTCCAGCATGAAGGCCGTCACCGCACAGGCGGAGGCTATCTCCAACGATGTTATCACGCGCTACGTGGGGCTGCTCGAGAGCGGACAGTACTCAGAGGCCTACGACTCCTGTCTGGCGGCGAGTTTTCAGGAGACCACGACTCGAGTGGAGTTCGTGTCCGCCCACGCCGCCCACGCGGCGGAATATGGAAGTCTCTCTGGGTGGGAGCAGACCACCTATGAGCATGAGGCCAACCTCTTCTCATCGGAGTCACTAATCGGAATTCGCGGAGTGCTCTCTTACGCTAATCGCGACGTCTTTGTCCTCTACAAAGTCGATTCCAACGTGATGCCCTACCGCATAGTGGAGATCCTCGGCAGTCCGGGGGCGAGCACCACGCTCTCCCACGGGGTCTGGTAGGTAACTAGGACAGCTGCCTGCATCAGCCCACGACGATCCGTGGAATGTCTGCTGGGAGGCGAACGAGGACTTCGTAGGTAAGATCGCGGGTCAGATCGCCAAACGAGCTCACTGAGATCTGACTGCGCCGCTGCTTGCCTATGATAACGACTTCATCCCCACGTCGGACGCTGGGGATATCGGTGACGTCCACCATCATCATGTTCATGTTCACCACCCCGGCCACCGGCGCTCTGCGGCCTTGTACGAGGACGTGGCCGAGATTGGAGAGATCGCGGGCGAAACCGTGGTAGTAGCCCACCGGTACAGCAGCAAGCCGCTGCTTCCGACTGGCCATGAACGCGTGGCCGTAGCCAACGTATTCACCTGGGGGCACATCCTTCAGGTCCATGACTGAGCTGCGCCAACGGAGGACGCGGCGCAATGGGTCCTGCTGCACGGAACCGAGGGACAACGCGTTCTTGCCCCACACATGCATGCGCGTCTCATCGCTGGGCCAGAAGCCGTAGTGGGCAATACCGACCCGCGCCATGTCCATGACAGTGTTGGGGTGGGAAAGCGTGGCGGCAGAGCACGCGGCGTGGCGCCAGCGCGGGTCGAGTCCGTGGTTGTGCAGGTATTCAGTGATTTGATTGAAGGCTTCGAGCTGATGCTGAATGCGCAGGTAGTTGGCGCTGCTTTCGGCACCAGCCAGGTGAGTGCAAAGGCCATCGAGCTGGATTCGGTCGCCGGCCTCCTTGAGAGCGTCCACTGCCTCTTCCAGGGCCGTCTCATCGAAGCCTGTGCGGTGCAAGCCCGTCTCCACCTCCAGGTGAACCCGGGCGGGGCGACGCAACTTGTCAGCCGCACCCACCGCAGCTTTGAGACGACCGGCGTCGAAGACAAAAAAGGAGCAGCCACGGTCAACCGCCCAGGCCACTTCATCGTCGGGCAGATAGCCCATGATCATGATGTGTGATTGGGGCTGCGCCACCTTCAACGCGCGTTCGGCCTCATCGGCGCTGAACACACCGAAATGGTGGACTCCGCACTTCTCAGCCAGTGGCACCCAGACATCAATTCCATGGCCGTAGGCGTTGCCCTTGATAATGGCCGAGAGCAGGGGACGGGCACCGATCTGCTGGCGCAGGTAGGCGAGATTCTGGCGCAGGGCCGAACGACTCAGCTCAATAACGGAAGGTTCACGCACTGGCAGACGCCTCCTTTGGGTCTGAAGAAGACTGGGGTCCCTGGAGGCGGCCCAGAGTGTCGGCCAGCAGGTTGATGCCCACCGGAAGCAACGCATCGGGGAAATCATATTCCACCGAATGGAGTGGCGCCCAGCGTCGCCCAGCGCCCAAGCCTAGCAACGCGGACGGCAGATGGCGGGTGAAGTGGCCGAAATCCTCGGACCAGGGCATGGGACCAGCAGGCTCTACTACCTGGAGTCCCAGAGAGCGGGCGGCGTCGGACACAGCTTCCACCACCTCGGGAGCATTAATGGTGGCGGGGAAGGGCTCATGCCAGGCAATGCGATAGGCCATGCCGAAGCCGGCTGCGATGTCGGGC
>CALGBT010000476.1 GCA_937884235.1 uncultured Pseudomonadota bacterium | reverse complement strand
AACTGCTGCCCTTGAACTGGACGCGAGTCCACTTCACGAAGTCGAGCCCGGCGACGACCTCCGACAACTCCTCTCCATCCCGCGGCAGACATTCCACTTGCAGAACGAAGGGATAGCTTCCGGCTCGCTCTTGAGCGAGTTCGCCAATCGCAAAATCTGTAGGCAGGACACCATAGCCGGTTTGCAGAATGGTGGCTGAAGAACGCACCATGGCCTGCTCCAGAGATTCCACGGTTCGGGTGCAATCTTCCTCTGTGTCCGCCACGATCAGATGGCGAGCGCCAGGACTTTCAGCCCGCACCAACTCCAGGAATTCAATGCCCTCTTCCGGCTGCTGGGTGAGAAGCGCAGCCTCCATCAAGACGCAATGAAACACTTGCAGGCGCAGTTGCTCGGCGGCCATTGTGAAGATGCGCTTGGAGCGACCGGGGCGATTGGCCTTCGCCTCTTCCCTGGGGTCCTTGGTCGCCTTTGCGGCCTTGGGGCGGGGTCCCTCAGGGGGGACATCGAGGCCGCTGAAATAGGCCCCGTCGCCATGAGTTGCGGCCAGTGACTGTTGCAGCGCCTTGCCCTCTTCAACAACAAGAACCTTGGCCTGCCCAGTCAGTTGCCGTGCAACGTGGGCTCGGTTCATTTCCCATGGGTCCCAGATGCCCGCATTCAGGCGGATACCCAGTACCACCAGAGCGAGCACCAGAGTGGCCGGCAGGATTATCTTTTTGAAACGGTCCATTTGTCTCTTCCTCGTGCGAGCTCGTGCGAGCGCGGCGCGCACGTTCCCCAAGCTTACAATGGCGGATACACTAACCGAATGCGGCAGCGAGTGCAAGGGTTGACGCCACGACTGGGAACCACTGGCTTACTGGGGCTTGACCGCCCAAAGGGCGTAGAAGTTCCGGTCGGTGGAGCCGAAATAGACCATACCATTGCTGACTACTGGGGTGGCGTGAATGGTATTGCCCACCTGATAGGTCCACTTGATGTCTCCAGACTCCGGCTCCAGGGCGAAGATCTTCCCGCCCGTGGTGCCGACATAAACGGTCCCGTCGTCGCCCTGCACCGGCGATGAGTTGGAGATCCCTTCGGCCTTCTTCTCCCATATTTTGCCACCAAAATTGGTTTCGAACTTGGTGACATACTTGGAAGTGGATGAGACGTAGACGAAACCATCTTCAGAGATCCACGGGCGTCCCCAAAGCTGGCCCCCGACTTCTTCCACCCACTTGGTGGTTCCATCAGACTTGATGGCGTAGAGCCAGCCGTCATTGGAGCCAAAATAGATGGTCTGGTCAAGGGCAATGGCGGGTGTGGCCCAGACTTCGCCACCTGTAGGAATACTCCACTGCACGGAGCCGCTCTTGACGGCATAGAGCTTGTTGTCCTGGCAGCCGATGTAGACGGTGCCATCGGCAGCCACTGCTGGGCTGCCCATGATATTGCTGGGGAGATTGGCTTCCCACTGAGTATCCCCGTTGTCCGGATTGAGGGCCCAGAGGCCGCCATTGAAGCCCGCGACATGGAGGACATTGTTCTTGAAAATAAGGTCCCCGCCAACGGGAGTCTGCAAGTCTCGGGTCCAGAGTTGGCCACCATTGCTGTTGAGGCCGTAGACAGTGCCATTGACCGTGCCCACGAAGACGCGATTGGTGGCCGGGTCCACAGCTGGGGCCTCGATGACCTGATTGTCGACGTTGTAGCTCCAGATCTGGTTGCCCTGCGGGCCCAGACAGAAGACCTTGTAGTCGCTATTGCCAAAGACCAGATTACCATTGGACATGACCCCGGCTGGCCCCCAGATTTCCCCCACCGTGGTGAACATCCAGGCGCTCCGCTTGTAGACCATGACATTGATGGCCTTCTCAGTCTTCTGCCCTAGATAGTCGGTCACCTCAAACTGAAGGTAGATGTTCTTGGGAAGTACCGAGATATCGATAAAGAGCGACGAGTAGTCAACCTGGGTGGAGAACGGCGGGGCCACGAACTCCTGCGCCAACAGGCCGTTGGCTCTGAAAACAGCGCTCTGGATGGCCGTAGGGTCATCGACGGTGAGCGCCATGTGCATGGGCCCGTCCTCATAGAAGAGTGCGGCGCCCTCGGCCGGGACAGTCTCCAGGATTTTGGGCGGCGTGTTGTCAAAGACTACCGATGTGGAAGCATTGGCCACCTGCCCCGCGGTATCAGCCGTAAAGACGGTGACAAAGTGCGGTCCATCGGGAAACCCGGTGGTATTGACGGTGGCATTGTAGGGCGGTATCAGGTCGGTATCCAGACGGATCGCATCGACGTAGAACTCTACGCCCATGACTGCGCTGCCGCCGGTGACCATGGCATCAATCTGAGCGATGCCACTGAGCACCTCGTCATCCAGCACGATCTTGATGGAGAGCTTCGGCACATCAATAGGCACGTCCGGTGGTTCGACAATATCCTCCGTGGGGATACTGACGTCAATATCCGGTTCCTCGATGACGTCTTCGGGCGACAAGTCCGGTATCACAACCTCCGGGCAATCCTTCTGCAACGGGCAGATGCACTTGACGTCCGGGACCTCCTGGGTCGGAGACTCCGAATCACAAGCCGCAGCAGCGAAGACAAGGGTCAACAACAAAGCGAACCAGCGAAGAAGCTTCATGATGTCTACACTCCGTGCACAGTTCTGTCGAGCCGACGTCGACAGTATTCTTCAGAAGATACCTGAGGCAGGGACAAGATGCAAAGAAATCAGTCAGATGGGGAGAGGTGCGAAACTACTTTCTGGCGAGGCGAGCGTAAGGAGCGGAGGTCAGGAATGCGTCGCCCACGGCGAGGCTATTGTTGTCAGTGGTGACAACAGAGATGCGAGCAATGCGCTGGCCGTTGCTAACGCGGTTGGAGTCCTGGGCTTCGAGCCGAATGGAGGTCACTTCCAGGGCGCTCAGGGAGACCAGTTCTTCTACCGTCGAGATACCGTCGGTGTTGGCATCTTTCCAGACCTTCAGGTGAGCAAAAGCTGCGTCGTTGGCATCAATGACGCCATCGGAGTTGCCACCAAATTCGGGGCGGTCCAACTCAGCGAGATGCTCGAAGCCATCCGAGAAGTCGTCGTTGAGGTTGCCAAAGAGCTCCGAGCCGTTGTCAATGGTGCCATTGAGGTTCCGGTCGAGGACCAGCAGTCCGTCATCCGGGGAGACCCACGCCACGGCCTGCTTGGTGCCCGTGCCGTAGAGGTCGAAGTCAACGCCCTTGGTGATATTGAGAAGTTCAATGCCGTCGCCATCCAGGTCGAGTACGATGGGGTCGGAGACGTTACAGGGAATGACTTTGAAGATCACGACCGCTGCCATTGCGAACTCGGCAGAGACGCCTTCCTTGACACCCTTTTCATAATCGATCTTGGCCTGGTTGTACTGGAGGATACCCTCTTCCGACGGCGGCACGTAGTCGGCGCAAAGGGGCTCAGCATCCATGGCATTCTGCAGGGTTCCCAGGGCCGTCTGCTTGGCAGGCAGCAACATGGACTGGTCAGCGTTGCAGACCTGAATCGGGTTGGACATCTTCGGGTAGTCAGCCGTGTGGCCCTTCTTCGCCAGCCAGGCATTGACCTTGGCAGCCATGTGCTGCCGACCGACGATAATGCCCTTCTCGTAGGAGCTCTCTACGGCGGTGGGAACCTTCTGGCAGAGGGCACGCTGCTTGAGGTCCGTCCGGACCACAACGCGCTGCTCTTCGACGCCACTGATGGCGCCCTGCTCATACCAGAAATTGGCTTCCTCAACATGCTTCGAGGCCTGAATGTTTGCCGGCAGCGGGTTGGCATCCAGATCCTTGGACAGCTCGGAATAAACCTCAACCTTGGCCAGGTCGACCAGATAGTCGCAGGTGGCGCCGGTGGGCTCAAAGCCGTTGTCGTAGTACTTGGCGAACGGGCAGGCTTCCGGTTCCTCATCGAGGTCGGCAAAGCCGTCCTCTACCGCACCTTCGTAGTCGTTGGTCACGCCCATCATCTGCAGGGAGAGGGAAACGGCTTCCAGGTACTGGTCCTGGCCCAGCACGAGACCAATTTCAATGGAGTCACGCAGGGTATCGATCTTATCCATGTCCTCGGCACTGAGTTGCTCGGGCACGATGTCATCGATGTTCTCGAAGTTGACATTGACGAAGTCGTGGTCCTGAGGTCCAGTCCAAGCGACGGGCGTCGGGTCATTGTTGTAAACTGGGAAATCGTAGGCCGGCACTTCAACTGCCGGGTCTTCGACTGCCGGTTCGACTGCGTTTTCCGGCTCTTCAACCGGGTCCGTCAGCAGTAGTTCCGCTTCATCACAGTTATTTCCTTCGCATTCATCGACATACTCTTCCCCGAAGCAGCCGGACAAGCCCAACACCATGGCAAGAATCGCCAGCCAAACAAGCTTTTTCATAGTGACCTCCATCAAACTGAGCAATTTGCTCTTCTAGCACAGTGCCATCCTAGACACTCCCGCCGACCCTGTCAAAGAAGTTTTTTCAATTTTTTTGCGGCTTTCTGACGCCGCGGCGCGCCATTGCAGCATTCTGCGCCATTGTGTCACAAACTACCCCCTACTTGTCACAGTCAGTCAAAGCAGACCCTTTGCGTGACTCAATACCATTTGCGCTGGGCACTGGGACAAAGCGCGCATACAATGAGAGCCGGCTCGTACCGTCTGAGGCTCTGGCCAGCCTCCATCTCAAGGATCCCAGCCATGCCCCTGCAGGCGACTGATAGAGCGGATTTCCTCGTACAAAAGGCAACTTTCATGGGGCTACTATGGCTGCTCTGGCTGGCATCGGCATGTGGCCCCGATGCGGGCCTGAGAGAGATTGACGTCAAGGCAAAGGACCTTCCTGGCCTGGAGAACCGGGGCCTCGGCGGGGAAATGGTTGCTCAGAGGCCCGATCTCACAGACCTGCTTTCAGCGATCGTCGACACGGAAGTACTTGCTTGCGACACGCAATGCTCCGATATTGCAACGCTTCTTGACGTTGCCGTTGAGCTAGGCCTGGACACCGCAATAGCCCCTAATGACCTGAAAACTGATGCTTCGGATGGCCTCGACTTGACATCTTCTGTAGAGACCGATCTCACTCCTGACCTATGCGACCAATTCGCCGTAGACCTGGTGATGGACGACTCCACGGGGGACGTTGGAGAGCCGAGTTGCCTCTACGGTTCCGGCGTCTGCATCGGCCTGACTTACTATTTGTGCGATTCTCAGACCGGGGACACGCAGGTAACGGTCTGCGCAGCGGCACTAGATCCTTGTTACGCGGTGACGTGCATCGATGAAATTGGTTGCCAGGAGCTGCCCACTTGGGGCAATGCATGCTCTGATGGCAGTCCCTGCACCATTGGCGACTACTGCCTGGGTGGAGAGTGCTTGCCCGGCCCAACAACGGATTGCAACGACGACAACCCCTGTACCAGCGATCTCTGTGAGCCGCTGTCGGGGGATTGCATGCACACACCTGCCAGCGGTCCCTGCGGGCCCGGTGCGGCATGTCTCGAAGGGGAGTGCTTACCCGCCTATCCACTGCCGCCACACGGCCCCTTCCAGGGCGATATCATGGCCAACCACAGTTTCCTGGCCGCGGCAGACCTGAGCGAACATCAGATGGCGGAGTTCTTTGGTGACGGCAAGGTCTTGCTCATTACTTTCAACGCCGGTTGGTGCAAAGTCTGCAAGGAGGACACGGTGGTGCTCAACAACCTCCTGGCAGCGCACTTTGATGCGGGCCTACGGGTGCTCTCCATCCTCTATGAAACCCCCAGCGGTGCCCCCATCAATCAGGGATATGCCCAGTGGTGGGCCGAATA
>CALGBT010000475.1 GCA_937884235.1 uncultured Pseudomonadota bacterium | reverse complement strand
GGCGAACTTTGAATCCCGGGACCACGTCGACGCCCAGTGTCCGGCAGCGGTCAATGAGGTCCCGCATGTCCGGGAGGCTATCGTCGGTGAGCGTGAAGTTCACCGCCAACTGGAAGTCGCGCCGTTGCCGGAGCGCGGCCAGAGCTGTAAGGGTAGCCATGGTCTGGTCGAATGTCCCTGGAACGCCCCGCGCTCGGTCATGGGTATTGCCCAGGCCATCGAGGGAAACTCGTAGGTGGAGGTTTGGCCAGGCGTGGTCCTGGGCGAAGGCGACGATCTGCTCAGTCAGAGTCCCGTTTGTCACCAGCTGCAGGACCATGGGGTCAACGGCTCGGCGAATACCGTTCACCACGGCGGCAATGTCGGTGCGAGCAAATGGTTCACCACCGATGATCTTGACAATGTCAAGGGAGGGGATCTGGCTGAATACCTCTTCCCACTGCGCTGCGGAAAGCTCCTCTTCAAGCGCTCGCTGCCAGGCTCCGCAGCCCCCACATTTCAGGTTGCAACTCCAGGTGACGATCAGATGAGCGGCATGCGGCAGGCGGCGCACGGGCAGCGGCAAATGGCTGGTGAGCACGTGTCCGTACGCGCTAAGACGGGTGGGGAGGTGCCGCTGCAGAAACCGCTTCAAAGCGATACCCCGGTGATGCCGGTGCGTTCTCGCATGGCCGTGATGGCATCATCAAGATTCTGCCCGCCTGCTGCGAACTGGGAGCGGATGTAGTCCTGACAGATGGGAAGTTTGTCACGATAGAAAGCTTCCACCAGGTCCGAATCGTATTCGGGGTGTACGTTAAAGAGCACGTCGGGCAGATGCTGCAGGCTGAGCAGGCAGTAACCCTGGTTGCCAAAGGAATGCTTATCCAGGAACCGGATGCCGCGATATATCCCGGCCGCGTCAAGGAGCGAACGCTCCTGCTCCTTGACGATGTTGTTCTCAAGGAGGGGGGCCCGGTAGTCGATGCCATACGTGGCGCAGAATTCCTGCTGGAGTTTGACGGTAACCTGTTTCGACATCACCGCGTACTCGCCGCCAACGGAGGACCCAAAGAGGATGTGCGGAATCCCTTTTCGCAGGTTGTAGACAATCATCTTCGAGACTACCGCCATGGTGCATCCAAGGCAGCAGCCAAACCACTGTCCGTACCGCTTCCGGTCAGCCACGATGGACCTCATGGCGACCATGTCAAAGAGGTCTTTGGTGCGGACAAACTGATGGGAAACCTGATGCTGGCCGACAGCCTTGGCTAGAGTCTTGTACGTGCGGCGGGCCCAACGGTTGAAGGGATAGCCATACCCGTGGTCCAGAGTATGCAGGTGGACTTTGTGTCGGCCCTCTCGGGCAATCAGATAGGCCACGGTGGTAGAGTCAAGTCCGCCGGAGTAGGCTATGCTGGCATCGCCGACCAGTGCATTGACGAATGGGGGGGTGTCCAGCAACGAATTCATGAGTGTATCCTGCCCTCGTGCCGAAATCCGGTCGTACTCCAATCTCCCGCTAGTGCCTTGGTACGAGCACCGGAAAGGATAGATGGGAGCCAGAGATGTGTCAAGGGATGGTCCCTGAAAGTGACGGTGTGAAGGCCTGTGGCGGGCCGGGCAGTATGTGCCCCGGCACGTCGACCCGAGGCTAGAGATCCCGGAATTTGCTGCCTCTGCTTCCTGCCAACTGTCCACAAGCGGCCTGAATGTCCTGTCCGCGACTTTTGCGAATGGTCACGACCACGTCTTTGCGACTGAGTATGTCGAAGAAGTCCTGAATGGCCTTGTCGGGGGGGGATTCGAGGCTGGTTCCGGGGAAGGGGTTAAAGGGGATAAGGTTGATTTTGCAGCGGATGTGGGAGATGAGGCGCACCAATTCCCGGGCATGTTCCGGTTGGTCGTTGATGCCCGCCACCAGCACGTATTCCAGGGTCAAGCGTCGACGCGGGGGGAGCGGCCAGGCTTTCAGCGCTGCCATCAACTCCTCCAGCGGATACATGCGGGCGATGGGCATCAAGCGCTCTCGAATTGCTTGATTGGGGGCGTTGAGGGAGACTGCCAGCAGTACTTCGGCTTCCTTCCCCAACTGTGCAATCCCCGGCACAACTCCAGCGGTTGAAACGGTGATTCGACGGGGCGATAGACTGAGCCCCCTGGGGGATTGGAGGATGCTGACGGCAGCTACCACCGCCGGGATGTTGTTGAGGGGCTCGCCCATGCCCATAAAGACGATATTGCGGACTTCGCAGTCTGGATGATCTCGTCGGGCCACGCGGATCTGGTCGACAATTTCGGCTGCGGTGAGGTTGCGGCGAAGTCCCAGGGTCCCGGTCATGCAAACCGCGCAGCCAAGGGCGCAGCCGATCTGGCTGGAAATGCACTGCGTGAACTTCCCGGTATCCATGGGGATGAGTACCGTCTCGATAAGATGCCCATCTGCGGTCTCGAGACCCAACTTGACCGTCCTGTCGATGCTAGTCTGGACCTCTGACACGGTCAGTGAGCAGGCTTCGTATTCGTCATCGAGCAGCTTCTGCCGGAAGCTCGCCGGCAGCACTGCAATGGCATCTAGCTGTGTTGCGTTGCGCTGATGCAGGTGGTCGAAGAGCTGCTTGCCGCGAAAGGGTTTCTCGCCCAGGCTGGCAGCCAACTCCTGCAGCTGTGTCGCGGAAAGTCCACTGAGATGGCGGACCATGGGGGGTCTCAGGCGGTGAGTTCGAAGACGTTGAAGAAGTAGCTGACTTCCCGAGCTGCTGAGGTGGGGCTGTCCGAACCGTGGACGGCATTCTCAGTGAACGAGTCGGCGTACAGTTTGCGAATCGTGCCTTCGGCCGCGTTGTCGGGGTTAGTTGCTCCCATGATCGTGCGGTTGTCCAGGATTGCATTCTCTTTCTCAAGAACCACGAGGACCACGGGGCCGGAGGTCATGAATTCCAGGAGCCCACCAAAAAACGGTTTGCCTTCGTGTTCGGCGTAGAAACCAGCGGCCTGTACCTGGGTCAGCTGCACCCGTTTCAGAGCGCGGATACTGAATTCGGCTTCTTCCCACATCGCCAGGATCTTGCCGGCCACCCCATTGCGGACTGCGTTGGGTTTGATGATCGCCAGTGTTTTCTCAACCATTTCTCTTCTCCTCAAGTGCCGCGAGCATAGTGTCGCCAATGTCGGACGGGGTAAGGGCTACTTTGATGCCTGCTGCTTCCAATGCCGCTACCTTGTCTGCGGCGGTGCCCTTGCCGCCGGAGATAATGGCCCCGGCATGACCCATGCGTTTGCCTGGGGGAGCCGTCTTGCCGGCGATGAAGGCAGCCACCGGCTTGCTCATATGTTCCTTGATGTACCGGGCCGCGACCTCTTCCTGGTTGCCGCCGATTTCGCCAATGAGGACTACGCCATCAGTATCGGGGTCCGCTTCGAAGAGCTCCAGCAGCTCCAGGAAGGCCAGACCGATGACCGGGTCACCGCCAATACCGATGCAGGTGGACTGTCCCAGCCCGAGACGGGTGAGTTGGTCTACGGCCTCGTAGGTCAGGGTGCCAGACCGTGAGATGACGCCGATGCGGCCGGGGCTGAAGATCATGTCTGGCATGATCCCCACCTTGCAGCGCAGTGCCGGTGCAAGGATGCCGGGAGTGTTGGGGCCGATGAGCAGGGTGCCGGTGCGAGCCAGATGCGATTTTACCTTGGCCATGTCGATGGCTGGAACGCCCTCGGTAATGCAAACCACGAGTTCGATGCCAGCATCGGCGGCTTCGAGGATGGACTCTGCGGCAAAGCGGGCTGGCACGAAGATGATGCTGACATTGGCCCCGGTTGCATCGCAGGCCTGAACCACGGAGTCGAAAATCGGGACCCCTTCAAAGTCCTGACCGCCCTTTCCAGGCGTCACGCCGGCAACAACCTTGGTGCCGAATTCCACCATTAGTGAAGTATGGAACCGACCCGCGCCACCGGTGATTCCCTGCACCACGATTTTGGAATCTTCTCTGAGTAATATGGCCATGTCTTCTCCCCCCGACTAGTTGCCGGCCTGGCAGGCGCTGACAATCTTCATCGCGCCGTCTTTCATGTTTTCAGCTGTAATGATAGGCAATCCCGACTCGGCCAGTAAGGCCACTGCCTCATCCTTTCGGTTGCCCTCAAGGCGCACAACCAGAGGAATCTCCAGTTGCACTTCGCCCAGTGCCTCCACAAGTCCTCGGGCCACGACATCGCACCTGACAATGCCGCCGAAGACGTTGACGAAGATGCCGGCGACCTTGTCCCGCAACATGATGCGGAAGCTCCGGGCAACGTTCTCCGGGGTTGCCGTCCCGCCGACATCCAGAAAGTTGGCGGGCTCGCCGCCAAAGGCCTTGATGATGTCCATAGTGGCCATGGCCAGTCCGGCACCATTGACGAGGCAACCAATGTTGCCATCCAGCTTGATGTAGTTGAGTTGGAATTCCGCTGCCTCCACTTCCAGCGGCTCCTCTTCCGCTACGTCTCGCAAGGCCACGAGAGCGCCCTGCCGGTAGAGGCCGTTGTCATCGAAGTTGAGTTTGCCGTCAATGGCCACAAGTTGATCCTGGGAGGTGAGGACCAGAGGGTTGATCTCAGCCAGGGAGCAGTCCTTGCCCACAAAAAGCGTGTAGAGGTTTGAAACCAGGGTGTCGAACTGCTTGAGGACGTCCCCCTGGAAGCCGAGTTTGAGTCCCAGCGAGCGCCCGTGGTAGCTCCGATAGCCAAGCAGCGGGTCGATGCGCACCGTGTGGATCTTCTCGGGGGTTGTGCGGGCGACTTCCTCGATTTCCGTGCCGCCCTCTGTGGAGGCCATAATTGCGACCCGGGCGGTCTCTCGATCGATGATGGCCGCGAGATAGAACTCTGAAGCAATGTCCACACCTGCCTCGACCAGCACCCGATTGACCTGCTTGCCAGCTTTGCCGGTCTGCAGCGTGACCAGCGTGCCGCCGAGCATACTCCGGGCTGCGGCGATGGCCGCTTCCGGTCCCTTGGTCACGCGCACGCCACCGCCGGTGTCGACACCGGCCATGGTGATGCGCCCCTTGCCGCGCCCGCCAGCGTGAATCTGCGATTTGACGACCCAGATGCCAGGGGTCAGCTTTGCGGCCAGTTCGTCAATGGCCGCCGATGATGTTACCAAATGGCCTTCGGGACAGGGAATCCCTGCTTCCCGGAAGAGGCCCTTCGCCTGGTATTCGTGTATCTTCATGCCACCCTCCTAGCAAAAATCCTCCTGAACATAGACAATCGAGCGCCACGCGGCAAGAGGAAAGCCGCACACGTCCACGATTAGACATTGAAAGGCAGAGTGCTTATAAAGTAGAGTCTATATTTGGTGCGGGTGCCCGAAGAACCTGCACAAAGAAGTTTGGTCGGGTACCAGTGTCGAATGGAAACGCAACTGGAGGAATTCCATGACTCACCGTCGCTCCCCAATCGTGCTTTGCAGTTTCGCCTTGATATCCATGAGCATCATGTTTGCGTGCAGCCCCGGCGGTGACACCAATGTGCCAGACGCGGGTGGGGAGGTCCAGTCGTGCCAATTGGCATCAGACTGTCTCTCAGACAACGTCTGCCAGAGTGCTGCCTGTGAAGGTGGGATCTGTGTGTTCAGCGATGCGCCTGATGATGGTGTCTGCGATGACGGAGATTTCTGTACCGTCCAGGACCACTGCGTGGGCGGTGTTTGCAAGGGTACCTCGGTAGTCTGCGACGATGGCAAGTTTTGCAACGGGCTCGAGTTGTGTGACCCCACCTCCGGGGAGTGCAGCGAGGGGCTTCCCCCGGCGCTCGAGGATGGCAATACCTGCACTGTC
>CALGBT010000474.1 GCA_937884235.1 uncultured Pseudomonadota bacterium | reverse complement strand
GGCAGCTGGCCGGGTCCCGGCTTGTGGGTTTTGCCGTGGCCGTGCTGGTGGCGAGCTTCTCTCTTCTCTTCGACAACCAACTGCTTGACATCAGCCTCTGCAACGCGGGCTTCTTGACCCTGGCCCTGCATTTCTGGTTGCGGACGTTGGCGAAGCCGCATTGGCGCACCGCCCTGGCCGCCATTCTCATGGGACTGTTGACCGGCGTGAGTCATCTCTACTATCTGGCCATGTTACTCGGTCTCATGGGGCTGGCCCTGCCTTTTCTGGCCTTTGGGGAGTTTCGCCAAAGAAAAGAACGGCCGCATACAACTGCCTGGACGGCCGGCATTCTCGTGACCACCGCGCTACTCGTCGCGCTGGCGTTGTGGGGCCCCATGTCCACGCTTCGAGCAGTGAGCGCTGGTGGGGGCGTCGGGCCACAGTTGATGCCGAGAGGCTTGGAGAGGCCTGAGTTCCTGATGGCCTGTCTTGCTTGTGCGGCCCTTGTTGGGGGAAGCTGGGGCTTGCGCAAAGCGGGGGGGCAGCGTCTCTGGTTCTGGGTCGTTGCGGCGGTCACTCTCTTCCTGCTCTCCCTGGGTGACCGGACCCTGACGGCAGCAGCCATGGGCTCCGGGGAGAGCGGGACGTCATCCCTGCCACTCAGCTGGCTGCTCGACATCATCCCCTTTGGCTGGCGCTTTACGCAGCCGGACCGGCTGGTGGTGGCCACGCTCATCAGTGCCGGGGCTCTGGCATGCGTCATCTGGCGAGGTGTTGCCGACGTCCACTACGATCTGCCGTTGCTGCGCAGGTCGGGCGGGAAGACCTTTGTCTTTGTTGCCGGGCTCTGCATGGTGATGCCAGCGCTGGGGGTATCGACTCCATACCGTATGCCGGGAAGCATCCTGCAGTTGTCAACCAGTTCCGGGCGTCCGCTGACCGCAATGCGAGACAACACATTAGCTTTCATCGCCTGCCGCACCGGCCTGGGCCAGGGTGGAGTGCGCGTTTCTGGGGGGCAGGTGCTGGAACGGTACCTGTGGCCTTTCCAGCCACTGGAGTATTTTCTGCTGCCGCAGGTGCCCGAGGTCCTGGCAAATCTTGCCAATGACCCCGACCCCATGGCCATCATGGAGGTGGGCGGCAACGAGCACTTCATTTCGGCCTATTTCCAGACATTTCATGGCAAAGGTATCGGTGGCTTCTACGTTCCCCGGCATTTGCGTGGGGGCACTCCGTCGTCTCTTCTGACACTCGCCGAGGAGGAGATCCAGCACCAGTCCTACGGTCCCCTTTCCCGGCAACGGCTGCTCGATTTGAATGTGCGCTACATCATACGATTCAAGGGGGACAATCCCGACCCTGTCGGGAGTTGGTGCCCCGACCCACTCAAAGTGGGGCGTGTGCGAGCGGTTCTATCAGTTTCCTACCTGCATCCGGTGTATGCAGACGAGGTCGTG
>CALGBT010000473.1 GCA_937884235.1 uncultured Pseudomonadota bacterium | reverse complement strand
CTTCAGTGATTGCAACCCTCGTTGTGCTGATGCTCGGAGCGCTCTTCGTCGAGGATTCCCAGCAGCGGCTTACAGCGCCGTTCCAGCCTTTCGTTGCGGGAAAGCAGTTGGCGGTGATCATCACAGAACTTCATGGCCGCCTCCCGCTCCGCGTTCTTAAGAAGATAGTCGACATGCTCCGGGCCCAGCTCCGTGGCCTGCAGACGCATACCTTCGGAGCACTCCTTCAACTCCTCACATGTCTTCGCTCCAGCACATTTGGCGAACATCTTCGCATATTCGGTGGGGCGAACTCGCTCCTCCTCACAGCCGGCAACGAAGGTGTTGCGAAAGCGGGGGTCCCGAAAGGCCCGGGAGCCCTTGTTGCACTTGCGCAGAAGTTGAAACATCTCGTCGCAAGGCGTCTTCTCGTCGCCCTCTTCGACCCTCTCCGGGAGCCTTGCAGTAGGAGGCTTCGCAGCAGCCTCTGCTTTCGTCCCTGACGACGACGCCGAATCCTCCACCGGTGGTGCCGGATCAGTAGCCCCCCCTCGCTGGCACCCCACTCCCAACAGCACCATCAGCGCCACAACAAATCGGATCGTCATCTCCCCCTCCAAGGCTAGTGCCCATTCTCAAGCTCCCAATCCCCCTTGTCAACGCTCAACCCAAAAACAGCCAAAAACAACGGACGCGCCGCCAAATAACTCTGTAAGTACGGCCAGTTACTAAGAGGCGACAGGGTGGCCTGGAGTGGTGGAAGCGGTTGCCCGGGATATGCTATGCTGTCCCCAACGTGGAGGGTTCTGATGCGGGCATTCAATAGCTTATTGCTGGTTCTTCTGCTGCTTGCACTGCCGGCCTATGGGCAGTCTAAGAAGCTGGTTATTCGCGGTGCGACGGTGGTGGACGGGACCGGGAGGAAGGCGCTGGTGGATGCTGTGGTTGTGGTTGAGGGGGAGCGCATCGTCGCCGTGGGTCCTCGGGCAGACGTCCCCATTCCCGACGGTGCCAGAGTAATTGAGGCTGAGGGCAAGTTCCTCGCCCCGGGTCTGGTCGATGCGCACATCCATTTCTTTCAATCCGCTGGCATATATACGCGACCCGACATCGTTGACCTGCGTCATGTTGTAAGCTACGAAGATGAGGTGGCCAGTATCCGAGCGCGACTCGTGGATACGTTCCACCAGTATCTTGCCGCCGGCGTGACCGCAGTTGTCGACATGGGTGGGCCACATTGGAATTTCGAGGTTCGCAAACGCGCTGAAGGCATGGCCGATGCGCCTCGCGTGGCCGTTGCGGGACCGCTCATCTCCACTGTCGCCCGTCCGCAACTCGACCTCGGCGACCCGCCAATTATCCAGGTCTCCAACATCAAAGAGGCTCGCAAACTGGTCCGTGAGCAACTCAAAGACAACCCAGTGTTCATCAAGATCTGGTACATCCTGCCGCCATCCGGAGATCCCCAGGAGAATCTGCCGCTGGTCAAGGCGGTTATCGATGAGGCCCACAAGGGTGGTGCCAGAGTAGCTGTGCATGCCACCCAACTGGAGACGGCGCGGGCGGCGGTCAAGGCTGGGGCCGATATCCTGGTGCACAGCGTCGATGACCAATTGGTGGACGAAGCCTTCGTCAAGTTGGTGAAGGAGCGCAATATCATCTACATCACAACAATTGTCGTCTACGAAGGCTACGCCGATGTCTTCTCCAGGGACATCCATCTCTCCGAATTCGAGAAGCTAAGGGGAGACCCGGTTGCCATGGCCTCGTGGCAGGAGTTGGACCGGCCTGTGGACCCGGGCGAGGTGGCCCGGCGCCAACAGCGAGTTGAGCGGTTGCGCAGTGCCCAGACAATCCAAATGGAGAACCTCAAGCGACTGCATGGGGCGGGAATTACCGTGGCGGCTGGCACCGACGCTGGCAATATTGGCACACTGCCGGGGCCTTCTATGCACCGCGAACTAGAGTTGATGGCTGCCGCCGGGATTCCCCCCGCCGACATCATTGTCAGTGCCACCCGCAACGCCGCCATGGTGGGAGAAGCAGTGCCCCGGTACGGCACCATCGAGCCTGGGAAGCTGGCAGACATGCTTCTGCTCAGTGCCGACCCGCTGGCCGACATCGGCAACTACCGGCTGATAGAACGAGTCATCAAGGGGGGAACGGTCTTCACTCCCGATGAACTGCTGCCGCCAACTCCAGCAGCCGTGGTCCAACGCCAGGTTGATGCCTATAATGCCCGAGACATTGATGCCTTTGCCGGCTTCTATGCTGAGGACGTGGAGATCTTCCGGTTGCCGACTGGCGAGTCAAACTTGAGTGGGCGGGAAGCGTTGCGTGAGAAATACAGGGAGTTCTTCGAGCAGACCCCGGACCTGAACTGCCAGGTAATGGAGCGAATAGTGACCGGGAACTACGTCGTCGACCATGAATTTGTCACCGGCATTGCCGAGCGTCCGCGGCTGCGGGCGACGGCCATCTATCAGGTGGAAGAAGGGCTTATTCGCAGGGTCTGGTTTCTGCCCAAGGAGTAACATCCGTTGCGGTTCTCGGCACTCATAGTCGGACTTCTTCTCTGCACCTGCGCCCGGGATCCCTGGGCACCTGACGTCAGCACTCGGGCGACTCCAGGTAGCGCACCACCGCCTAGTGGCGATGCCTATCAATGGGAGGCCGGGTGGCGACGGGCTGAGGTCCTGCCCGAGCCGGCAGAAGGGCCTTCATACCCCACTGCTATCGCCCTCGACGGGGAGTTTGACGATTGGGACGAGGTGCCGGTGCTTTACGAGGATGTCGCCGGGGATGGGGGGGCCTCCGGTATTGACCTGGGCGTCGTGAAAATGGCTCACGACCAGGATTACCTCTATCTCTACATCGAAGTTGGCACTGAGATCTCTCTTGGCGGCGGGCAATTCCTGACCCTCTATTTGGATAGTGATAATCGCCTCAGCACTGGCTATGAGTATCGAGGTCTCGGGGCCGAGTTGCAGTGGATCTTCGGCCAGCGCGGCGGGAAGGTCTTTCGCCCCGGCGGGATGACCCCGGTTCAATACGCGGATATCGGTTTTCGGGGTGGCCCAACTGTGACCTCAGGCCGATTTGAGGTGGCGATCTCCCGGCATGCCAAAGTTGGCGGGGAGAAACTGCTGGAGGTTGGTACCCTAGTCATTTCACTGGCCGACCACACCTGGAACGGGGAGGGCGTCGAGGACGGGGATGCCCTCCCGGAACTAGGTATCTTGCTCCGCTATTATCTGAGCGACGAAGCGCCTCCGGCCAAGCAGCTAACTGCGCTGGAACGAGTCCCTGGGACACGGCTCCGGGTGGTCTCATGGAACAGCCTTTACACAGGTGTTTTGGACCCCGAAAGGGCCCCCCATTTTCGTCGCATACTGCAGGCCATTGACCCAGACGTCATCTGCCTCCAGGAGGCCTGGTATGGTGCAGAGACGGCGGCAGTGCTAGACGAGTGGTTGCCGCTGGAAGGTGCCAATTGGGGTGTCTCCGCTTACGGCAATCAGGTAACGTTGAGTCGGGTTCCCATCGAGTATGGCTGGCCCGGTGGATACGGTTTACTGCAGGATAGTATCTTGCAAACCACCGTTGTCGCCCCCGGCGCGGAGCGCCTCATAGTCTTCAATGCCCATCTCGCCTGGGGCGATCAGGACGAGGCTCGGCAGAGTCAGGCCGATGGTTTCATCGCCTATTTGCGGGCCATGAGGAACGGCGAGGAGGGAATGGATGTTCCTGACGGCACGCCTTTTGTCTTTGTGGGAGACCTGAATCTGGTAGGGGACGCGCAGCAACTGGCTACGTTACTTACCGGAGACATCCAGAATGAAGACGAGTTTGGGGAGGACTTCGCACCCGATTGGGATGGTTCCCCGCTCCTGGCACCGGCACTTCTGCAGACCGAGCGACGTATGGGGTATACCTGGCGGGCCGATACCGGCAGTTACTGGCCGGGGCGACTTGACTACGCCCTGCTTCCGGACAGTGTGTTGCAACTGGCCGGCGGCTATTTGCTGTACACTTCTGCCATGTCGCAAGAGGTCCTTGGCAATCACGGTCTGCATGCCGACGACTCGTCGTCTGCTTCCGATCATCTGCCGTTGGTTCTTGACCTGACCTGGTAAGCAGCTCCCGCCTACGAGAAGAACAGGGCGGCAATAGCGGTTGACATCGCTAGGACCGAGAAGTTGTCGTCGAGGCGGTCGCTGAGGGTCTCCGTCGCAGTTGCTACCAGGGCGATGGCAAAGGCCGCCCCGGCGAGGGTGCCCCAGGTCGGCACAGCCAACTTCAAGGTAAGGAAGGCGGCCGCTACCAAGAAAGCCACCACGAGAAAGGCAAGTGAACCGGCCCAACTTTTCTGACGCCACAGCTTCCTACTCCCCCAGCGTTTCCCCACCAGGGAGGCTGCGGGGTCGGCGAAAGCGAGGACAAGTAGCCCAGTCTCAACCGCGATCATTGGCGCCAGCAGGCAGACGCCCGTGAGAGTGAAGGTGTAGACGCTGGCACTGTTGATGCGACTGTGCTCCCGAGGCCTGGCGATGCGTTTGAAGAGAAAGGAATTCATGAGGATGTGGTTCCAGGCAGGCCAGATCTTCCGTGTCACTTCCAAAGTTCCAGCAATCACAGAAATCGTACCGAGAACCAGGATGGTGGCGGAGTAAGAAAGGAAATACTCGTAGAGAACTACGGCAACCACCCCCATAGCAACGTGGAAGATGTTTCGGTGGTAGTTAATGGGTTTGAGATGCGGGAGGTTGACCTGCTTGGTCGCCACCCGGGCAAGGCGGCTGTTGCGAACGCTGCGGAGC
>CALGBT010000472.1 GCA_937884235.1 uncultured Pseudomonadota bacterium | reverse complement strand
GCGTCGGCTAGGCCATCCGCTACTCCAACTGCCGGCGGAACTGCGAGCCACTGGCCTCAGTATTGGGCAGCTGTTTATGGATGAAATGCACCCTTCTGCCGCAGGGCACACAGTCATCGCCCGGATCATCGCCAGCTACCTCGACAAGCGCGGCTGGTTGGCCGGAGAGCCCTTCTCTGAGCAGGCCACTGGAGAGCCGCGGCCAACCTATCTTGACCCGCTTGCGGCCGCAGCAATCGGCCCCATGGACGGATACCGTGAGTATAGTATCACGGGCGTCCTTAAGACCCCCTTCGACAACCGTGGCGAGGAGAAGCAAGGCCAGCCGGAGTTCCACTATCTGCTGGAAGCGGTTGCGGTTGCTGCGGCGCCACAGGTGGTGGATTCCGTCGTGCTACCGCGGGCCGCCGCGTTCGTGTTGACGGTGAATCCGCCACAGGTTGTGGCTCTGCGCTTGAGCCGGGGTATGTTGCGCAACGGCGAAATCGCCTGGGGGGCACCGACCCCGCTTCAGAATGGCCGCCTCGACCTGACGTTACGGCCAGCCTGGGCGCTCTATCTGGATGCCATGGCCAATGCAAACATCTCTCTCCCCTCGCTCCCGGACGGCTGGCAACAACTTCTCAACTGGTAGACCGCTAGAATACCTGAAGCGCCGCGTCGTAGGAGAATGCCAGACCGACCATGGTATCAAAGGCGTAAGCCAACCCCAATTCACCGGAACGATAGAGGAAGAAATCGAATCCCAGGGTAACGGAGAGCGGCCCGACAACCGAGGCGATAAGCTTGGTGCTGCCGGAGCTCTTCAAAGTGCGGTCGTCTCCCCAGTCAGCGAAGAACAACTCGAACCTGGAGTCCAGCGTAAAACTTCCAGAAGTACCCCATGTATACAATGGTAACTTGTTGATCTGATAGTACACCTCGACGCCGGCATTCAACCCTTCCGCGCCGGAACCATCAGTCGCGAGAAGTTCACTTCGAAAACCGTAACCAAGACCAGCACTGGCCTGGGAACCAAAGAGCCACTCTATACCAGCAACACCGGTCACCTCAAGGTGATGATAGGGATCATATGCCAGCACACCGTCACCATTGCCGTCCACACTGGCCGAGCCATCGTCGTTCTTCTGGAAGACGGCCGGGGCCGAAGAGAACTCTGTTTCCAGCTTGCCGCGCACGAGGGGCGCCGGGATCCAGAATCGCCCCTTCCCCTTGCGATTACGCCAGGCGGTCCAGGAGTACTGAAGTTCCTGAGTTACCAGATCCTGGGTCTCGTTGAAGTCGTTGTCGCCAATCTGCACCATGCCGTACTGCGCCTTCAGGAACTCGCTGACTTTGTGATCCCGCGTCGACATTATTACCAGAAACTGGCCATCGCCTTTGATGCCAGTGTTTGGTGAGCGGGAGGTCAACTGGGTTTCTGCGTAGTCGCCGGGATTGGCAATGGAGACGTTGCTGACCCCGCCGTTGGCGGTAAGGTTGAATTCCCACAGTGGTCGGTCCCAGAGGAGCGGGAAGCTCGTTTCCCGGTTGATGCTTTGGTCAGCTGCGAACTGGCTGAACTGGTTGCGGTCAAAGAATCGATGGACCATCTCGCGCAGGAAGAAGCGGGTAGGCTTCACCCGGGTAGCCGGAGCGGCGAGGAGCGTGGCCAGATACCCCTTGCCGCCAGTAGCCAGGAAGTCAGAAGTGGCGATGGTGTAGCGGCGCTTGTCGTGCAGAGGGCGCTCGTTGACTTCGATGGAACCGTCCGCCAGACGCTGAGCCCCGGCCATGGTCAGGTGCGTTTTGAGATCGGGGTCAGACGAGGTGCTGTAGGACGAGACGAAACGGGCCAGGTCCTGGCCCTGGACGCTCACAACCACCACTTCGTGACGAGAGAACATGCGGGCGAGAAAGCCGGCCGTAACCGGTCCCTCAATGGATTCGCTCTCACCTTCTCTGAGACTGTCAACCGAGAGGACCGAGAGATCCGTTCGCAGCTCCCGGCGCACAATTTCCAGCACATATGAGAGAAAATCAGCTCGGAGCATGGCGGGGTCCACGAGACCGTCTCCCACGAAGCGAGTCCCCAGGGAGCAGAACTCAGCCGTCGCCTGCTTGAGCAGTTCATCGACCTCGTCGTGGCGACGAAAGGAGCTGACAGTGTGGCTCGCGGCCTCGATGGAATCCACCACCCAGTGCGCGCCCCGCCGCCCCATTCGCACAGTCACAATGCCTAGGGCTTCCGGGGCTCGCGGCGTACCGACGAGCAGGGTCTGGTGTGGGCCGATACGCGCCGATCGAATCACCGGCTCCGTCTGTCCCACGTCGGCAAGTCCACCGGCTACAACCATGTCCACCCCTTCCAGGCGGCGAACAAAATCGATGGTGGCACCGGTTCCCCCAGGGACAACTTCCAGGTTGACCAGAGCCACCACCAGGTCCGTGCCGTTGGCACGCGCGGCCGCAGCCAGAGCGTTGGTCTTTTCCACCGGGCTGGCAATGGTGAGACCGGCGATGTTCCCGGGCTGGACTCCACCACTGATGGCGGGGCCGAGGACCGGAATGACGGCCACTTTGACACCACCGTAGTCTCGCTCAAGCACCGCATGAGCCGCCAGGGTCGCGGCCGCCGATTCGGGTTTCGCATCGGCGTTAATGGACCGGTAGCGACATCCCGCCTTGTCGAAATCCCCGAGAAACTCCAGGAACATGCGGTAGGGTACCAGAAACTCTGAGACTCCCGGCACGAGCAGCTCCACGCCGGAGGCTCGCAACATCTGCATAAGGAAATCGATTCCCGACTCTCCTTGGCGAAACAGGAAGTCAAAGAATGGGGCATCGCCGAGGACGTTGCCGCTGGACAAGACGAGGGTGTGACCTCCCTTGCCGATTTCGTGAAGCTCCTGGATCAGGTTTGCAAAGGTCACCCGCCCACGCCGGTCAGGCCTGCAGGCTACCTCGGTGAAAGCGCCGTCAAGATTGCCAAAGTGGGCGATTGTGATGGTCTTCCTGCCGGGCTTGGCGGAGGCCCCTCCCGGAGCAGGAACCGCCAGCAGGATTATGCAGAGCAGTCCTCGTAAGATGCCTGCAGCCATGGCTATACCGAGGAGGTCAGGCCGCGCAGCTCTTTGGCGATCTTCAGGTAATTGATGAACATCCGTTCCTCGGCAGCACCCAGGTCCAGGAAGCGCACCGCAAAGCCACTCACGCGACGTTCGGCATCCCCCTCAACGCGTCTGACTACCTGCCCTTTGACGTCTACCGGCGCGGCGGTGCCGGGCAGATGTAGCTTGATGTCCACCGCAGCGTGCAAGGGGGGTAATTCCTCGGCCAGGAAGAGTACTCCACTCTGGCTCACGTCAACGGAATGAGTGGCGAAAGCCTTGCCCGCCGCAGTCACAGTTACGCGCAAGCTCTGACTGAACCGTCGACCGGTTCTTCGCTCTTCAACCGGGATCTGTACCAGGCTGAGCAGGTCTGAGTAAGCGGCGGGTAGTGGTGCCTGC
>CALGBT010000471.1 GCA_937884235.1 uncultured Pseudomonadota bacterium | reverse complement strand
TCCCCGCCCCGCCCATACCCTTAGCATGGCTGGGGCAAGTGCGTGATACACTGGCCACCGCGGGCGGAATCGGGTAGGGTGGTGGGGCGACTTTGGGGTGGGTGTGTAATGAAGAAGATTGCGGTGTACGGCAAGGGCGGTAGCGGAAAATCGACGATTTCGGCGGCACTCAGTATCACTTATGCCCGGCGCGGCATGAAAGTCCTGCAGGTAGGCTGTGACCCCAAGGCCGATTCGACCCTGGTGCTCACGGATGGCGAGCGTATTCCCACGCTCCTTGAGTTGCTCGCACGCGGCCTGGCGAAGCCCTCGCCGGAGCAATTCATTGTTGAGGGCCGCATGGGCATCGATTGCATCGAGGCCGGTGGTCCTCCTCCCGGTTCCGGGTGCGGGGGACGGGGTATCGCCCGCATGTTCGAGCTCTTTGACGAGATTGATCTCTTCACCCAGAGAGACTACGACATCGTCATCTTCGATGTCCTCGGAGATGTCGTCTGTGGTGGCTTTGCCGCACCCTTGCGCTATGGTTTCGCCGACCGGGCCTTTGTCGTCGTCTCTGAAGAACCTCTCTCCCTCTATGCGGCAAACAATATCATCCAGGCGGTGCGAGCCTATGGGAACAATGGCGTGCGACTGGGTGGCCTCGCACTGAACGTGTCCGACGATCTGCTGGCGGCCAAGAGGGTCGAAAAGTATGCTTCAGCTATTGGGGCGGATATTGCGGGAATCATACCGCGAGACCAGAAGATTCAGTTGGCGGAATTCAACCATCGTTCGGCAGTTGAGGTGGAGGATAGTCCAGATACCGTGAGGGCTTTTGAGAAGTTGGCGGATGCGGTCCTGGCCAGCTTTGGCGAGGAGAAAGAGCCGCCGGAGTTCCTGGAGTTGGACGCGCTCTTCACCTTGCTGTCGGGACGCGCCGGAGCGCCGGAGCGGGTCAAGCGACCGCTGGCAACGGCCTCTGGAGGAGTTGGGGCAGTAGCGCAGGTGTCAGCTGCGGCCGAGCGCCAGCCGGAGCGGATGTTGCCCGCGACGGGTAAGGTAGTGGGCGGGCCCCAAAGCCTGCTCGCTTTCACGCAACTGCTGCGCCTTGACTCCGGTGCCCGCAAACACCATCACATCGAATTGACCGAGGCGCTCTGGGAAGATGGCAGCTTGACGCTGAGTCTCAAGAGTCCCTCCCTCGGGAAGTTGCGCTTCTCGCTGGCGCGTGCCGAGGAAGGGGGTGCGAGCTTCAAGGTGGTGGCAGGGTGGTCGCTCAGCTATGAAGGGCAACTGTCCAAATCCGGCATGGCGCTCCTGGAATTCATTGTCGGGCGGCTGGAGAAGGTCAGACCCGACGAAGCTCTGCTGCATCGCGCCCTGACCTTGGATACCGCCTCGCAGCTGGTGGGGACGAGTCATAGTGGCAAGACCGCGGCGCAAGAGAAGCTGGCCCCCGTGCCCCGCCACTGGTGCGTTTGGGGGGAGGAGAGCCACGCCGGCTTGTTCCTCTTCGACGATGAACGACAGCGCAAGGTCAATGCCTCCCTGCGGTTGGGTGGCAGTCGGATGCTCAATATTCATCATGCTGGCGATGTCTGTCAGTTCAGCAAGCAGCGCACCAGCGCCTACTCAACGCATTTCATCCGGGCACCGTGGCAGGCGGAAATGCCAGAGCACGAGTTTGCCGAAGAATCGGAGTGGCTTTACACGCGGCTGGGCGAGTACCACCTCATTGCCGGTAGCAACGACGTCCTCTCAGACTTGCTCACTAAAACCGCGGCAGGGGGGCTGGATTGGGATGCCGTGAGTATCTGGGTGAGTTGCTCCCCCGTGGTCTCAGGGGAGGACTGGCGGGGGGTGGTTCGGGAGTTTGCCAAGGATTATGACGGTCCCATTCTGACTATGGGAATCGGGGACGGCGATAGCAGTGGTGACCTGATTACGGTAGCCCAGGAGACTTTGCGGCGGCAGCCGCCCCAGGAGATGGAGGCCGCAGGCGTCCACCTGGTTGGCTTTCCGCCCGCCCGCGGCCGCATTGAACTGGCTGACTTGTTGCGGCGAGGGGGCATCCCGGTGCAGCAGTTCCACCTGCCGGATGTGCACGTTAACCGACTCAAGGACTATCGGGAGGCGGTGGTCCAATTACATTGGCCGGCCCAGGAGTATTTCCGCCTCTACCGTGAGCTATTCGAGCCGCTGCCGGTGCCCACGATTCGCATCGAGCCGCCCTTTGGCATAGCCGGTACCGAGGCTTTCGTGCGGACCGCGGCAACCGCCTGCGGTGTCGATGCCGTGGCGGTGCTGGAGATATTGGCTGGAGAGCGTGACCGGTGCGAAGCGGAGCTTGCTCGCCTGCGCCCCTTCTGCGCCCGCCACCGCATCGGCATCGCTTTGACGGCCCGGCAGGTGGGGCTGGCGCAGCAGCCGGAAAGGACTCAGGGGATTCCATTCATTTCCTTCCTGGAGGAGTTGGGTTTCCAAGTTGAAGTACTGACAAATTCGGAAGAGGAGGCCCGCCTCAACTGGTGGCTGCGCTCCGGCCTCTCTGCCGTCTTCACCGACGTGGCGCATGACCGGCGACTGCTTGATCTTGGAATCAGTCCGGTGGGCTTCTCGGACCTGGAGGCTGGTTTTGCGGGGGCCGTTCGTTCCCAGCAGAGGGT
>CALGBT010000470.1 GCA_937884235.1 uncultured Pseudomonadota bacterium | reverse complement strand
GCTGCTCACGCCTGAGGCGAGAAAGGTCGCCATGTACGGGTCGGGCAAGGGCCCCTTCGAGGTGACCTGGGACTATGACCGCAAGGGCCGCAAGGGTAGCCACACCTGGACCTCAAAATGGCCCGGCTTCGTCCACTACGTCAACGAAGAATACGCCCGCAAACACACGTCCAGCAAAGGCGATGCCATGCGGCACCTGCTCGAGGAGGTCCCCTGCCCGCTCTGCGAAGGTGAGCGACTTTGGGGGGAAGCCAGCCTTGTGGAAGTGGCGGAACATCGTCTGCCCGAAGTCCTTGCCTGGAGCGTCGAGCAGGCGCTTAAGTACTTCCGTTCCATGCCACCCGAGCTGGACGACATGGCGCAGCCCCTCTGGGAGGAAATCACCCCCGGGCTGGTGCAACGGCTGAGAGCCCTCAGCCGCCTGGGACTGGGTTACCTGACCCTCGACCGCAGGACGCCCACCCTCTCCGGCGGCGAAGCTCGCCGGGTGCGATTAGCGGCGCAGCTGGGAGGGCGGCTCTTCGGTGTCACCTACGTCCTGGACGAACCCACCGTCGGACTCCATCCCCAGGATACCCAGCAGCTCCTCGCCATCCTCCAGGAGCTGCGAGACGAAGGGAACACCGTGGTCGTCGTTGAGCATGACCCCGCAGTCATCGCCGCGGCCGACTGGACCATTGAGTTGGGGCCAGGAGGAGGAGCCCGGGGCGGCCAACTCCTGCACGCAGGGCCACCGCAACCACCGGTGGCCCCCCGCATCGTGCCAGCGATACCGGTCCCGAAAGCAGAGCCCCAGCCGACCTACATGGTCGTCATCAAGGCCGCCGCACAGAACCTCAAGGGACCCAATACCGCCTTTCGTATGGGCAGCCTCAATGCTGTCACCGGCCTCTCCGGCTCGGGGAAATCGACGCTCCTCTTCGACGTCCTCGAACCATCGCTGCGCGGCGGCAAACCCCAGGGCTGCCAGGGCCTCCATCTGGAAGCAGAGTTCGCCAACATTCTGGCCGTGGACGATGCCCCCATCGGCCCCACTCCCGCCAGCACTCCCGCTACCTTCCTCGGCCTGCTTTCGACCCTGCGCAAGTACTTTGCAGCACTGCCCGAGGCTCGCGCCGCCGGCCTCACTGAGAGCCATTTCTCCTACGCCAGTTCCAAAGGGCGCTGCCCCGAATGCAAGGGGGCCGGATACCAGCAAGTAGCTATGGACTTCATGGCTGACGTCTGGGTGCCGTGCCAGGCTTGCGACGGCCGCCGCTACCGCCCCGAGATTCTGACAACCCGCCTCCATGGGCGCACCATTGCCGAAGTCCTCGACCTCACGGTAGCAGAGGCAGCCACGCTCTTTGGCAATGACCGCAAGCTCGCTCCAATGCTCTCAACTTTGGCCGAGCTGGGCCTGGAGTACCTGCCCCTCGGCCAGTCCGCCAAGACGCTCTCTGGAGGTGAGGCGCAACGCCTGAAACTGGCCGCTGAGCTCGCTCGCCCAACTGGCAAGGGCTACAACCTCTATCTGCTGGACGAACCCACCCGCGGCCTCGCCGACAGCGATGTCACGAAGCTACTCGCCGTGCTCCACCATCTCACTGCCGCCGGACATACGGTCATCGCGGTGGAACACAACCTCTCCTTCATCGCCGCCGCCGCACACATCGTTGACCTCGGCCCGGGAGGGGGCGACAAGGGCGGGCGACTGCTGGTCCAAGGGAGTTGTGATGAAGTGATGGATTGCACCGCATCGGCCACCGGGAAGGCGCTACGGCACTACTTGATGCAGAGCGCATAGCCGTGGCGCTTGGTGGCATCGATGTAAGAAAGCGCGGTATGACAATGGTTGCCTGAGCACAAGGTTTTGGCGCAGGAACTATCGCAGTAATGGTAGGCAAATGAGTTGGTGCCGCTGGCATCGTTGAAGCCCGCGGCCCGGCGGTAAGCGCAAGGTCTGAGCGCGCTGTATTGAGTGATTGGGTGGTATGAGAAACACAGCACCACCTTTACAGGCGGTGCTGTGTTTGGGTATGGGTGGGGCGGACAGCGGCAAGGCACAGGTGGTGCAGGGAGACTCATTCCAATCTTCGACTCCGCTGCGCTGCGCTCAGGGCGACGCTTTCGGGGGCACAAGCAAACGTCCAGGGTAGACGCTGAAGCAGGAGTCGTGTATCTTCGATGCCGGCCCGCGACCGAGGCCACGGAGCACGTCCATGCCGGAGTGGCGCTTCAAACTGCAGACCCTTGCCCTCTACGTTGGGATGGCCCTTGTTCTCTATGGCCCGAACCTGTCGAATTTCAGCACGGAAGCATTGGGCTACTATCAAGGGAATGGCCATAAACACGTGCGAGGCCTCTGGGCCGGCATGGAGTCCATCGCCAAGAACGGCTATGTCTCCTCACAAGTAGAACTGATCAACTTCCCCGACAGGGGCCAACTCTTCTCTCTGGAGCAAGGCAGCCAGTGGCTCGGAATGCTCTTCCGCCCCTTCATGAACGTCGTCGCCACACACAATATGTTGTACTTGCTGAACACCCTCCTCGCCGCCTTCGCGGCGATGCTCCTTTCACGTGAGTTTACCGGCAGCAAAGGTGGTGCGGTGATCGCTGGCGCCGTCTTTGGATTCGCTCCCACCGCCCTGGGATTTCCCCTCTTCTCGGGGGTGACCGAGGGGGCCT
>CALGBT010000469.1 GCA_937884235.1 uncultured Pseudomonadota bacterium | reverse complement strand
ATTCGACCGTTGGCCACGTGATTGGGATGGCGGTCACGGGGATGGAGGATCAGCCCCTCCGCTCCATCGGTTCCCAGCATAGCCGATGTCGCGTCGTGACAACTGACCCCATCTTCAGCACACCACCCAAGGATAGTCTGGTGAACTTCCGCCAGAGGATAGGCACCGTTGTCATCCACGGTAAGCACCGGGTAGAGAACCACATGTAGGTGAATACCAGTTGTGCGAAAGGACTCGTTCAAGGTGCGCAGGTATTCCCGGGAACGTTGCCGCCCGTTGTCGGGTATGGAGCTATCGTAGAGTAACTTGTAGAACTCCAAGGTAGACGCGGTAGTCTTGGCCTGCTGCAAGTGGTGACGAACCACGCGAAAAGCTCTCGAACGACTAACCAGTCGTTCCAAGAACGAAGGGAGCCAGGAAATGTCGGCCTTCTGTTCCTGCCTTTCCGGGTGGCTTAGCAAGTACAAGTTAGCGGGAACCGGACTTGGATGCACCAAATCGTCCACATTGTAGAGGTAGAGAGCCTCAGTACAAGTCCAGCCATATTCCGAAGCCAAACGTCGAAAATGTCTCTCCTGCAAACCGATTCCCGAAATATCATTGCCTGGACGAGCGAAGATGGGAAAGTTACGCTGACGGTCCCCGGCGGCTAGGAATGCGGAGACGCTGAATTCATCAGGGAGCCCTTGACCATAAGCGAACGAATCGCCAAACATCGGGACAACCTGCAACCGCTCTGGGGCGGGACCGCGCTCACGGGCGTCTCCGTCGACTATCACACAGTGTGGCGCTAGTTCGAGAAGCTCGGCAAGTGAGAGAGGTCGCCCATCAGATTGCCATTTCCTGGTCTTTGCAGTAAGCAACTTCCGGTCCCTGTCCAGGTTCGCATTGAGAGGCAATTCAACAGAGAGTCCAGGGGAGTAACAAAAGGCTATTCCCTCGTCCAGCATCAAGCGCGCGCTTCCTGGAAACCAGTAGGTATCGACGCCGGTAAACAACGCCAGACCTGCCTCCAGCATCAACAACCCTGCGACGGTTCCGACCAGAAGTGCCGCAAATCTGTTTCGCCACTGCAGTGCGCACTCCTTAGAGTTCAAGCCTAGCTACGACCGATAGAGCAGTAGATGACAGTACAAGACTATCGGGTGACTTCAGCCACCGTCAAGGGAAACGACGGGGTCGGAGGGAAACGACGGGGTCGGGGCGTCCTTTGGACGCTCACGCGAGCGTGCGGCACGCGCGAAAACGACCCGCTCTCAGCCCCGCAGAGATCACGGTCAGTACCGACGGAAATCACAGACCAATTGCGAAATATTGTGCTTAAGCCCCTCCTCCTCCCGATATAGAGGGTAAAGGCCCCCCCAGCGCGGGGCCCATACTTTTGGGGGACGTCATGCGCATCGCCAGACACTTGCAACTGCCGGCGAAGTCAGCCTTCCACTTCATGTGGCGCTGCATCAACGGAGAGATGTTCATGGAGGCCGGAGCCATGAAGGAGAAGTACCTGGACTCTCTCTTCGGCTTCTTCAAACGAGCACGGGGAAAGGTCCTAGTCTACTCCTTCTGTGTGATGTCGAACCACTTCCACATGGCCGCCGAGTTGCTCGCCACGGCGAAATACCTGTCCCTGTGGGCCCGAGCGGCCAATTCGTCCTTTGCCCAGAAACTGAACCGCATCCTAAAGCGCCGCGGCCCGGTGGGCCAGGACCGGCCCAAGACTGTCGTGGCGGAGGACGCCGAGGCGCTCAAGCGGATCATGTTCTACCACGATTGGAACCCGGTTGAGGCCGGCATGGTGAACCACCCCAGAGAGTACGAATTTTCGAGCTACAACTACTACGCCCACGGCCAGCAGAACCGCTGGACAAAGCGCCTGACTCAGCCGCAGTGGTACGTCGACCTGGGCGATACCCCCGCGGCCAGGCAGGCCGCTTATCGTGAACTCTGCGACGCCTACTGGTCAGACAAGCAAGCCCGTCTGGCGAAGAAAGCCGCAGACGAAGGCTGGGGGATCGGTTCTGAGAAGTTCGTATCCAATCGGACCCGGCTGATGACGTCTCTGCGTCGCCAGCAGCGCCGAGGCGCCATCCCGCGGCGCCAACTCACGGAGATGGCCGGCCGCCTGACGGAGGTGGGCTGCTCCGCCGCCTCGCCGCAAGGGAGCCCCGGAGCGCCTCGCAGCCGGGAACCCAACCTCGCTGGCTAGCTTCCTCCTGCTGAAGTCCGTTCACAGTGCTTCACAGAGCCCGCGGTATCCCCGGGGGTCCCCTGAAGAGAATCAATCACTGGCAAACAGGCATTTCTAACCGCACATCACAACCCCCTGTGGCTCATCGACGGTGGGCTGTGGCTTCGCTTCTTCGTTTCTGAGATTTCCCGACCCTGGGGGCACCACACTGGGCATCCGGACCATAAAAGGGACGCCAGACCCTGTCGCCAAACATAGCGGAACAGCCCTGAAGACAACGTAATTGCTGCGGAACGGGACGCCCCGTCCCGGGTCGTCCTCCCGGGTCGTCCACGCCCCTATTTCTCCTCCCTGGGCTGGCCCCAGCAGTCCCTCGGCCTGCTCATGGTGGACCTGAGATACTTCGTCAACCTTGGCGATGACGAGAATGCACTCACGGAGGCCGCGCATGTAGTGCGCAAATCCGTCTCTTCGCCCAGTGAACTCGAGGCCGTGGCGTTCATGGTATCCATGGTGGCATGTGCAGACGGAATCCTGCGCGAGAGTGAGAAGCTGGCGCTAGAGCAGATCAGACTTCTATTGGGCCTCACGGCCATGCAGATGGATGGAGCCCTGAAGAGCGCCCGCGCATCCTATCGCAGCGCCCGCGGCGGCCGCGCGCCCAAGGCCACCAGTAAATCTGACCATCTCGAAACCCTCGGCCTGGCACCCGGGGCCACGCAACCCGAGATTCGCAAGGCCTACCTCGACCTCGCCCGCAAGTACCATCCCGACAAGGTAGAACACATGGGCGAAGAGTTCCGCAACGTGGCCGAAGAGCGGTTCAAATCCATCCAGGCTGCCTATGAGGCTCTACGGTCGGGTGGGAAAGCCGCGGGGGCTGGCCGTAACGGCTAAGTGGACAGAGGAGTGGACATGGACGTGGACCACGCTGGACCACGCTGGACCACGCTGGACGTGGACGCGGTGGACCAGGACAAAGGAGTGGACCAAAGGCACGTGCTGAACATGAATTGCACCGTCCACCGTCCACGCCTTACCCGGGTCCACCTGTCCAGAGTGGTCCAGTTC
>CALGBT010000468.1 GCA_937884235.1 uncultured Pseudomonadota bacterium | reverse complement strand
GCCAGCCTCTTCGAAGCGGTCCACCAGGGTGTGACAATCGGCGCGTCGAGTGGGGTCGATGCGGCCCACAAGCCCTTGCCTGAGCACCTTGTCAGTAGGGTTCACCGGGGTCAGCTTGATGATGAAGTGTGCGGGCGGGAAATGGTCCAGGAGCGCTCCCGGGTCCAACGGATAGCCTGTGGGAGCAGCGAAATTCAATGTCACCTTGCGCTCTCCTGCCAGATGGAATCGACGTCCGTAGCTCCCCATTTCCGAGAAGCTCCAGGTCTTTGCTGGCACCAACTCCCGGCGCCTGGTTTCGTCAGTTGTGTGCAATGAGAACTGCATCTGAAAGCGAGGCCCGAAGAGGCGGGATTTGAGGTCCAACAGCTGTTCCAGCATCACTCCTGAAGCCGCGGGAGCAATAGTGGAGATTGATGGGAAAAGGAGAGTGCCGTAGCGTTGGTCCAGTTCCTCCAATGCTTCGAGGACGGCCTCATTGAGGGCCGGGTCGCCCATGCGGGCAAACTGGACCTTGAGCCGACGAGTTTGTGGTCTGCCGTCGGGAAACCGCGTCCGCACCAGATAGTCCACCTGGCCGACGATTTCCGCTGCAGAGAGCTTTCCGCGGTAGTCTCCGCCAGCGTCGCAGATGGAGCAATCAAACGGACAGCCCTTGAGCGTTGAGATCACGTGCACCCACTTCTCGCGGCGCGGAACTGGCGGTTGGACGGACTCCACGAACTCAATGCGACTGCCATCGTCGAGCTGGCCGACGTAGAGCGCGGCCAGTTCGGCATTGCCATGTTGTGCCACGATTTGCACTATCGATTCTCCCGTAGGTCTGCGATGTAGGCTGCTGCCAACTGGGCGGCCTCAAGACCATCCCCAACGGCGATTCCGGATTGCCCCAGCGCCCCTAAACGAACGTCCCCCGCAATATACAATCCTGGAGCAATTGTCAATTTCTCCTTGGTGGCCCACAGTCCTTGCGGTGACGTCGGGGCACCTTCGCTCGCACCGGCCCCGCCGTCACGCCGGAGGGTCGGGACCAGAGCGTCATCGAGTTTCGGCAGCACCGGTGTTCTGCCCACGGCCACCACAATTACTCTGGTCACCAGCTCAAACGGGCTTCCCGCCGAGTGCCCGGAGGCACGACCGCCGCCGTCCACGGCCACCACCTCCGCAATGGCGGTCTCGGGTGCTACAGTGATCAACGGATTGGCAGCAACCGCGGCGGCGAGCCTGTCATTGGCTCGGTGCCTGGTGCCGCGCATGGCAATGGTCACCTCCGTTCCGGCCCGCGCCAGCGATAGAGCGTAATCAAACGCCGCCTCGCCGCCGCCAACTACCAGAGCTGATGTCGCCCCTACGGCCAGCACCGGTGCGACTTCGTAGTGCAGTACGTTCCCTGCGAGAGCGGCTTCGCCGGCAAATCCTGCTGGTCTGGGACCGGTCCCCGTGGCGATGATGACCGCGGGCACAGCCAGGGGCGGCAGTTGTCCCCGGAGTTCATAATGGGATGCGATGGACTCCACGGTCCCGGAGACAACGGGAATGCTCAAGCGGCTGAGCGCGCGCTGCATTCTGACCACGTACTCTGGCCCGTCGATGGCCCCCCCGGTAGACGGTTCGTTTTCGATGGACCAGGCATTGCCCACCAGCCCGCCGGCCTGTCCCGTCCGGTCGATGAGGGCGACCGAAAGCCCCAGCCGCCGGCACTGCACGGCGGCGGCACAGCCCGCCGGGCCCGCACCGATGATGGCTACGTCGACTGGCATCGGTGGATCACCTCGCTGGTGCCGTGGAGGATGGCCACAGAATCTGCCAGTGTGTGGAGTGCAGCCAGATGGAGGGCCTCCGTAGTTGTGGCCGTCCCATCCACGAGCAAGTGGGTGGCATAGCCCCTGACAAAGGCGCTGCGGGCCGTGGTTGCACAGCACATGTGGGTAAGCACCCCGCCAATAAGTACCTGCTCGCACCCATGCGCCGTCAGTAGTTCCTGCAGTTCCGTTTCGTGAAACGCATCATAGGTTCGCTTGCGCAAGACGATGTCACCGTCCCTGGGCTGGAGCGCGGGCACCAACTCGCTGGCTGTCGTCCCCCAGGCGATGTAACTGGAGAAGAAGCGTCCGAGCATTCCGGTATCCTGGGGGCCGTCGTGGCCGTGGCGGGTGAAGACCACCGTGCCGCCGGCTTCTCGCCATTCCGGGATCAGCCTGACCAGTTGGCGCAAGGCGGCCTCGCTGGCCGGCAGATAGGCATCACCGTGGGGGGCCGCAAAGTAGTTCACCATGTCCACGACGAGCAGGGCGGCGCGCCCCGGGTCAAGCTCCAGGTGTGGCCTGGGGCGCACCGCCAGGCGCACCTCAGCCAGCCACGTCGCAGCCTTGGCGGAGGAGTTGTCAAGAGTGAAGTATGGCATGCTTCGCTTGACCATGGTAGGCAATGTAACACGCGTGCTGCGGGGACGGCAACCTGAAGCTGCTGCCCCAACACGGATGAGGGCCGAAGTCCGCTGGTGGCCGCTGGCGGCTCTAAGAACACCGTTTACAAATCGGCCTCGCCCTCGTAAGATGAGGCCGCGTTTTTCGGGGCGAAGGAGCTTTCATGGTGATTCAATTCGACCGTCAGGGGTTGGCAATCGGGGTGCTGGAGATCCTGAACCGGTCTGATGGGTCCATGGACACGATTCGAGCCCAGAAACACCTCTTCAAGGCTGTGCTGGGAGTTGATGCCGTGGGTATTCGTCTGCGGCAGGACGACGACTTTCCTTTCTACGTCTCCCTGGGGTTTTCGCCGGAGTTCCTGGCGTTGGAAGAGTCCCTTTGCTCCTTTGATGCCGAGGGCAGAATGCGGCGCTCGGCGGGAGGGGAACCCATCCTGGAGTGCGTTTGCGGTGCGGTCCTCCGTGACGAGTTGGACCCGGAGGCTTCCTTTCGCAGTCCCGGCGGGTCTTTCTGGGTCAACCGTTCTTCTCTGGTAGCTGCCAACACGCCCCCCGAACAACTGCCGGCCCGGGCCCGCTTCACCTGCGTTAACGAAGGGTACGAGACCATTGCTGTCATCCCCCTGCACTCCGGCAAAGAGA
>CALGBT010000467.1 GCA_937884235.1 uncultured Pseudomonadota bacterium | reverse complement strand
ATGGAGAACCTCCGCTGGCTCGGCCTGTTCTCCAAAGAACCCATCGGCTGTTCGGGTGACACATCTTGCGCCATGATGGTCCATCTGCTCAAGCAGAGGCTCCCCTTGGCCGCCGATCAGCGTGATCTCGTGCTGTTGGTGCACGAACTGGAGGTAGCCTACGCCGACCGGCCCAGGGAGCGTGTCACCTCGACCTTCGTCATGGAGGGGGAGCCCGGCGGGTTCTCCGCCATGTCGCGCTCCGTAGGTCTGCCTGTGGCCATTGCTGCCAAGCTGAAGCTGCGTGGCGAACTCTCTCTTACGGGGAGCCTGATCCCCACCCACCCTGCCATCTACGAACCCATTCTCGCCGAGATTAAAGCGGCGGGTCTGCAGTTCACCGAGCGGAGGGAATCCCTCTAGCCAGGGTCAGAAGTGCGGGACCGATTTACCCCAAAGCCACGTCCAGCATCATCATTACTGAGAAACCGACCATGGTCGCCATGGTCACGAAGTCGATATTGGCGGTTTTGCGTTGCGATTCGGGAATCAGTTCCTCGACCACCACGAAGATCATGGCCCCGGCAGCAAAACAGAGGGCGTAGGGGAGGATGGATTGCATGCTCATGACAAAGAATGCGCCCAGGACTCCAGCAATGGGCTCGACGATGCCGGAGGCCTGCCCCAGGAGGAAGGCCTTGTGTTGGCTCATGCCCTCCCGCCTGAGCGGCATGGAAACCGCGGTGCCTTCAGGGAAATTCTGGATCCCAATGCCGATGGCAAGGGCGATAGCACCGCCGATAGTGGCTGAGGGCAGGCCCGCTGCCACAGCACCAAAAGCCACGCCGACTGCCAGGCCTTCAGGGATGTTGTGTAGAGTGATCGCCAGCACCAGCAGAGTGCTGCGCTGCCAGGAGGTCTTGACGCCCTCCTTCTGTTCCATCTTCAGGCCAGGGTGCAGGTGCGGCAGGAACTTGTCGGTCAGGCGCATGAAGATGCCACCGCCCATGAAACCGATGACCGCGGTCAGCCATGGGATCTGCCCCATAGAACCGGCCATCTCGATTCCCGGATTAAGCAAAGACCAGAAGCTGGCAGCTATCATCACCCCAGCGGCAAAGCCGAGCATGCCATCCAGGAGTTTCTGGTTAACTGATTTCCTCAGGTAGACCAGTGCCGCACCGGCAGCGGTGACGCCCCAGGTGAAGAGCGTTGCCACCAAGGCCTGCATGACTGGCCCGAGCTCCAAAAACGACTGATACATTGAGTGACCTCCAAGCGAACTTTGAGCGACCATGACGGCTCGCCCTTACGACCAGTATAGGAGTTTTGGTCCCAAGAAACGAGCCCCCGGAAGCGCATTTATTTCGCGAGCCAGCGACGCTCCAATGAGGAAGCGCGTGGCCCTGCGGGCCTTGCAAGCAGTTGCCCGCACCATCGTGTTGGCAATCCCCTCCTCGGCCACGCCCACTAGGGCAAACAGTTAGTGCACGAAATAGCGTGCTCCGTACATGCTGGGCCATAAATGCAGAACGCCAGGTAAGCAAGAGCTTCTTCTTGCATGGTTTTGTTTCGTGTGCTAAGTAATGTTCGGAGGTTTGATGAGTCGCCTGGAGACTACAGTTGATCAAGTACTGGTCGCGTTGCGCCGCATTGTGCGGGCCATTGACGTGCATTCACACCGGCTCGTTATAGCTAGCGTTCTCGCTGCTCCCCAACTCCTAATCATGAATTGCCACCCTGGGCTCATGGAACCCGAGAATCTCGATGCCACGCGCATTCCTTCAAGCGGTCCTCTGGGCCTCACCGGTCATGAGATTCTGGAGGTTCTCCCAGACGATACGCCGTTGGTGCCAGGGGTTCCGTAGCAGGAGCCGCAGTTGGAGCGATGAGTCTCTCTCGCACAGAATACGGCGAAAAACCACAACCTACGGGAATAGAGGCCGGAAGCAAATGGAGCCACGTTGTTCAAATAGTGCCTTTCGCGTGTTGACGTCAGCGTTGGTCACTGTGATGCTCGTCTGCTCGGCAGGGTCCGTGGAGGCGTATGTCACAGACGCTGACTATCAAGAATGCCAGAAGGCTTGCGATCTCCGGTTTCGTCCGATTCTACCGACCGAAACCAATTGCGACAAGGCACTCCAGGAAATCCGCAGCGATCTCATAGTGATCCGGAACTACCTGCGAACCAAGAAGGTCTGCCGGGGTCGTCACCGGAAAAAGTGTGATGCCTTCAAGAAAAAGGTCATACTTTCGCTGGGAATCCTGACCCCCCTTCTTGGCAATGCTCGCGGCTGCAAATCCCTGGATGTCACCACTGCCCGCAACTACTTATGGGCCTTGGACTTCTCGCACGCCTGTCGCGGGGACAACGACTATACTGATCTCCATGACCTCATGGCACAACGAGGGAAACTCCTGCGCCTCGTCTCCGCGAAAGGGACAAACTACCAGCTCACCCGGGAACGGATCTCTAAGCACCCGGAGTACAAGTCGGCCTGGCCGCAGTGCCAGGGTCGGTTCAGGCCCGCTCGCTTCTACGTCTGGCCCCTGTTTGAGTTCCTCCAGGCCGTTGAATCCGTGGGCGAAGTGCAGACTTGTCTGGCGGCTTGTCGGCCGCCAACCCCACAGGAGCGAAGTTTGGAGAAACTGCTGGGTCAGGTTGATCAGTTGGCTGCTGTCGTCAGTACATTGGCAAGGGAGCTGGGCCAGATGACAGAGGAGCGGGCGGACCGATTGCAGGCGGATTTTGGGACTATCTTCTCATGTTCGCGCCTAACCGACTCACGCCTTGCAGTTGAGACCGCAGTGAAGGACCTGGATGCCCTCCTGAAAGACGTGTATGCGCTCACCACGCAAGATCCCCCCTCACAGTCACGCGTGACCGAGGCCGTCCAGCGAGCGGCACTGTTGAAAGACCGATTGCAAGACATCAGACCCAACGCCGCGAGAGATGTTTGCATCGCCCAGGAGAAGCTGGCGAGGAAACTGGTGGACGAGAAGCGACGGGTCCAACGAACCGTGACCCAAAAAGGCAGCATCTCTCCAAGTGTCGCCCGCCGTTTCGACGACCTGGGAAAGGCCGGGGATGACTGCGATTGGACAACCGGGTGTTGCGTGCCTCTGGTCTGCGAGGACGGACACTGTGAGGGAGAACCCTCCTTGCCGGAGGTGCTGCCGCTGCTAGCAGAAGTAGAGCGAGTCGGCCGGTCGGTCGGAGAGATCGCCGTCTTCACCCCTACGGGATTCGACAGACAAGTTGAAGCGGACCTGAGGGACCTGTCAAAGGAGCTGAACAAGCTCCAGTCCCGCCTGGCCGCACTCGGCTGGTCATCGGCCGTTCAGGCGTGGGGCGCTGCGTATGCCGAGGACCTGTTTCAGCAAATCAAAGTGGTGGAGGCACAAGCCGAGAGCGTCCTTGCAGAGGCTGTGGCGAGTCGGCCCGCACGGACCGTACCGGGAGGCGCATGTGCCGAGGCAATCTCGGCGCTGAAGGGCATCACTGAAGACATCAGGCGGGTGAGAGACAGAGTGGGAGATGGGGACCCGATTCTCGACCCCACCTGGGTGCGCCTGCGGACTGACGAAGTGCGCGCCTTGAACACCCGCGTTGACGAACTCAATCAATTACTCACACAGGATTGTCGGGCTGCTGCCCGCAGTACGGGAAGCGCTCAGACGCCCATCTGGCTAGTAGTTGGCGTGTCACTGCTGCTGGCGCTACTGGGCCTGGGGCTATGGCTGGTGCTGCGATCCCGACGGCGGAGGTCTTCGCCGAACGATGAGGGGGAATAGCGTAAACATCTTCAACAGTAAGGTGCGAACTGGTTGCCCCCTGTCCATACTGCTGCCTCCTTGCGGTCGCCGATGTCGTCGAAGCCATGGCCTCGCCCAGCCCACACACCCGCTATCATGACATCGACCACGACCATCGAACGCGAACCAGGTCCGACCTCCGTTCATGGTTCTGGCACCACGAGTGCGCTCTTGATAATCCGGTCGGTAATGGTACCCTCCAAAGCTGAGACGGATAAGGTGGATTGTCATGAGGGATTTGTTTGTTGTCAGTGACCTGCACTTGGGTGAGGGCGTGGGCCCTGATGAAGGTCGCCTGCATCCTCTGGAGGATTTCTTCTACGATGATGCGTTTCGGCGCTTCCTGGAATTCATCGAGAAGAGCTCGGTTGATTCCACAGAGAAACCCTGCCTGATACTCAACGGCGATATCTTCGATTTCCTCACGGTAACTTCGACCCCGGGCGGTGACTACTGCCGAAGACATGGCATTGGCGTTACCGATGCCGAGGCGCAGTACGGCTTGGACCCCACGCCCCGCAAGTCCGTGTTCAAGTTGGAGCGTATCGCTCAGGGCCACCCGGTCTTCTTCAAAGCGCTGGCCCGTCTCCTGGCTGCGGGACACGACGTTCACATTCTGCGAGGGAATCACGACCTGGAGCTCTACTTCACCGATGTCCAGGAGCGGCTAGGGGAACTCCTGGTAAGCAGCCTCGGCGGTGCGACCAAGGAGACCGTTCAGGAGCGACTGCACATCCATCAGTGGTTCTATCTGGAGCAGGGTCGAGTCTATATTGAGCATGGTAACCAGTACGAGGCGTCCAACAGCATCAGATATCCACTTCGGCCCATCCTTACGGTGCGCAAGTCCAAGCGCAAGGAGCCGGTCCTGGAGTATCCTCTGGGGTCTCTCTTTGTGCGCCATTTCTACAACCGGGTGCATCGCCTGAATCCTTTCTCACCCCGGGTGGGCAGCTTCGAGCAATACCTGCAGTTCCTGCGGCAGTACAATTTGTTCGATTTGGTTCGGGTCACCCGGACCCAGTATCCCATGTTCATTGCGGCGCTGAAACCGGGCGGTACGGCCACCGGCTCGCGCTCCTCGGCGCGCCAGGACGAGGCCGAGAGAAGGCATTTGGACGCGCTGGCCTCCACCACGGATCCACCGGCCATCTTCGGCCAAGTCCACGAGTTGCGGCTTCATCCGAAGGCTTCCTCCAAGTTGCATCTGATTCGCGAGATGCTGCGCCCACTCGTCAAGAAGTTCCTCTGGACGGCTGGCGGCGCGGCTCTGGCCCTCTATCTCTGGCTCATCCTGTTCAATCTGATTCAGGCCCCGTGGTTGTTTGATAGCGTCCTGCTCAAGTCGACACTGCTCTTCCTCTTCATTCTCCTCTCCCTGGGCTCACTGGTCTGGTTGGCCAACCGGGTGACGCAACGGCTGCGACCACCACCTGACCCGACGGTAGATGTCCTGGCTGAACGGGGCGCAAGAATCGCCCAGCTGGCACGGGTGAAGCTTGTACTCATGGGCCACACGCACGTTGTGGACAAGCGCCAGGTAGCGGGTGGTACCGCGACGTTTGCCAACAGCGGTACCTGGACCGCAACCCCACACCCCTGGAACGCAATTCTGCCGTCGGTCCGCAGGATGACGCTTCTCCATGTCGTCGATGACCAGGTGCATTTGCGCCGTTGGAACGATGATGCGCAGCGCCTCGACGGAATCCCGCTGCTCAATACTCCCCGCGAAAGAACCGGGACCTGGCGGGAAGCTCCCCGACCCTCGAATCGGACCTAGTTCTGGAGCACCACGAAATAGAGGCCGCAACGCTGGCTCGTGCGCGCACACGAGCGCGGCCTCGTGATCCTGGTCGATGACCGGGGCATGCGCACTGGCCAGTCGGCGGGAAAAGACCTACCCTGTGTCCCTGCACTTGTGTACCATCGCCTATCTGGGGGCGCGCGTAGGAGGTAACATGCTGGCACGAATAAATCTGGTAGGAGTCACGTTGGCAGCGTCATTGCTTGCGGTCTCATGCGGCAAGGATGTTGGGGGCAACGACAAAGGGGTTGCTCCAGTTGACGTAGTGAGAGCCGCACCCTCGGATGTGGCGAAGGACTTGGCCGATGTTGCTCTCAAGCCGGTCGACACGGTTGAGGTGGTTGAAGTAATCGACGTGCCCCTGCCCCCCCCGGCCGAGCACAAGGTGCCCATCGGGGTGGCGGAGGATCTTGCCTTCCATGTGGGCCCCCATGTGATGCACACGACGACCACCAGCGTGGCGCTAATCTGGGAGAGCCTGGAGGTTGGTAGCACCCGCCTGGAATATGGCATGGATGACAACTACGGCAGCCAGGTGGAGGGCGAATCGGGGACGATGCACGAAGTGGTAGTGCCTGACCTCAAGCCTGCCACCCTCTACCACTATCGCGCCTGCACGGAAGAAATGTGCACTGCTGACCTGACA
>CALGBT010000466.1 GCA_937884235.1 uncultured Pseudomonadota bacterium | reverse complement strand
CCTCATGATCCGGGTCCCCGTAAGTAGAGGTGGCTTGTGGAGCTTCCAAAAGGGCCAGGCTTACGAGACCTTTCTGCTGGGTGGAACCTCACCGGCGCACGTCATGCTGGGGCCTATTCGTTTCTCCGAGTGAGTGGTAGGCCATCCCGGAAGGCGTGGCTGAAGCCAGCGGTGGGGCATTTCGCAGCAGGAACTCAGGCAAACGAAAGGAAGGGAGCAAAAGATACGACTTCGGTGGTGAGTTGCACGCCGCTATCCTCCAGTACCCTCGCTTTAACCTCAGCGATGAGTCGCAGTACATCGGCAGCCGTGGCCCCGCCGGTGTTGACTATGAACCCCTTGTGCTTCGGTGAAACCAGAGCGCCGCCGACCCCCATGCCGCCGCAGCCTGCTGCTTCAATGAGTCGCCCGGCGAAGTGGCCGGGAGGACGCTTGAAAATCGAGCCGGCACACAACGTCTCGGGTGGGAATTTGCTTTGGCGAAGGGCCTGAATTGCAGCCATGCGGCGGCGGATCCTATCCGGGTCATCGCTGCCCAATGGCTGGAATAGCGCCTCTACGATGATTCCCGGCGTTCCTTGGAAACGGCTCTGACGGTAACCCAACTCCAAGTCCGATAATTCACTCTCATGAATGGTGCCGTCCGGGGCTACCCAGGTCACCGCTACCACCGTCTGGCTGACTTCGCCGTCGTTGTTACCTGCATTCATGTAGATCGCCCCGCCCACCGTACCGGGAATGTCGTAGACCCACTCGAAGCCGGTTACCTGGTGCTGCCACGCAAACTCCGCCAATTCCCTGTCCAGGACGCCACCGGCAGCTCGGATCAACCCCCCGGTCATGGATATCTCAGAGAGCCCTCCAGCAAGGCGAAGCACCACGCCGGCGATGCCTTCGTCGGGAACGATGATATTGGAGCCAGCCCCTAGGACGTACAGGGGAATTCGTGCTTCGCAGCAGAGGTGCAAGGTGGTAGAGACATCTGCGACCGTGCCCGGAGTGACCAGGCAACCTGCAGGGCCCCCGATGCCAAAAGTGTTGAGCGGTGCCAGCGGCACAGCCGTAGCCACGGGACACGCAAGCTCGCCTCGCAGGCGCTGGACAAAGGCCTCATGCATAGAGCCGCTTACGCCCCTTTGTATTTCTTGTAGATGGGGTCCGCCTCGGCCAATTCTCGGCGCAGCACCTTGCCGACGGGCGTCTTCGGAATGTCCTCGATGAACTCAATGTGGCGAGGCACCTTGTAGTGCGTCATGTTCTCCTTGGCCCAGGCAATCATCTCTTCGGGAGTTACCTTGCCCTTGGAGTCGGCACGGAGGACGACCCACGCCTTGATGATTTCCCCAGCCTCGGGATCGGGCAAGCCGTGCACCGCCACCTCGTTGACCATGGGATGGCCACCAACAAGTTCTTCGACCTCCTTTGGGAAAACACTGTAACCCTTGTACTTGATCAGCTGCTTCTTCCGGTCCCGCAAGGTCACGGACCCCTTCTCGTTTATGAAGCCGAGGTCGCCGGTGAGGAGCCACAGCTTCCCGTCCATCTCTCTGATGGTATCGGCCGTCTCTGCCGGGCGATTGAGGTACCCCTTCATCACTTGCGGCCCGGCGATGCACAGTTCGCCGATGTTCTCCTCCCCCGGCTCCACCTGGTGCGTTGTGGTTTCCGTGTCCATGAGCTTCCAATCCGTGCCCGGGAAAGGCAAGCCGATGGTGCCAATCTCTCGCTCACCATAGAACTGCCCGGCGCTTACCACGGGGGAGGCCTCAGTCAGCCCATAGCCCTCAACCAGCTTGGCGTTGGTAAGTCTCTCGAATTTCTCTTGCACTGGACGATGCAAGGGGCCCGCCCCGGAAATGCAATGGAGAAGCTTGTTGGACAGATCGTACTTGCCAGGATTGGCCTCCATGTAGTCAGCCATCTTCTGGAAGAGAATCTCGGCCCCCAGGAAGATCGTGTTTTGATCCTCCCCCAGTGTCGCCACTCGGTGGCACAATTCGTCCATGGCCGGCGGCCGCGGGAAGATCATCATCCAGCCGCCTGCCCGTACCGTAATGTTCAGAATCGTGGTCATGGCGAAGCTGTGATAGAAGGGCAGAATCGCCAGATTACACAACCCTGGCTTCAGTTCGTAGAGCCAGGCCAACGACTGGACAACGTTGCTGACGCAGTTGAAGTGTGTCAGCACGGCGGCTTTCGGAACACCAGTTGTGCCACCAGTCATTATGTAAGTAGCAGTGTCTTCCTCCGGATTGATCTCCACCTGAGGGACGTTGGGCCGAGTCTTCAGCAGGGCTTTGAGGGCAATGGAGTGCCGAGGCACGGGACCGGCCGGAATCTTCTTCAGGAGCTTGCCCAGGACCTGCTTGATGGGTGGCAAAAAGTCGGCCACGTTGGTGTGCACCAGAAACTCTACCCCGCTTTGCGAAATGATGGGCTCGATGGCCGTGGCATAGAGCGCATCTAGGACCACCAGGCCCTTGGCGTTCACCGTCTTCAACTGATGCAGAATCTCGCCCGGTTTGTAGGTCGGATTGACTCCCGAAATAATAATGCCCAGCTTGGCACAGGCAAAGTAGCACATAATGTATTGGAAACTGTTGGGGAGGAGCAGCGCCATGACATCGCCCTTGCGCAACCCGTGGTTGTGAAATGCGGTGGCGAGGGCATCAATGTGACCCTTCATCTCGCCATAGGTCATCCAGGAATCGAGGAACCACCCGAGGCGGTCATTGAGGTGCTGATTGGCCGTCTCGTCAAACATCTCCCCCAAGGTCATGCGAGGAAAATCGATATTCTTCGGGACTTCCTGAGGCCATCCTGACTCGGCCTTGAACCAAACGTTGCTTTCATCAACGTAGAAGCGCTGATCCACGGTCTCCTCCTTTGATAGGGCGATTCTCCAATTGTCGAAGTCCTTTGTGACCACCAGATACTGGATCGAACCTGGACCAATTTCAAGGACAAACGCATGCCGGAGAGTCGCACCGTTACGCCCGGCCACGCGCAACACCTAATTCATGCTTGACAGCAAACTCCCAAAGAATAGAATGGGCAGGCCTCATGGAATGAGGTTGACAAACAGTGCATTGGGAGAGGTGACCGAGAGGCCGAAGGTGCTCGCCTGCTAAGCGAGTGTATGCCTTAAAAGTGTACCAAGGGTTCGAATCCCTTCCTCTCCGCCATGTCCCTCTCGTCAGGGCGTGTTGAAATTGTTTTGCGGGCATAGCTCAGCTGGATAGAGCGGCGGTCTACGGAACCGCAGGTCTGAGGTTCGAATCCTCATGTCCGCGCCATCATTATCCTCAGGATTTCTCGTGTCGATACTGGATACCATCTCAGAGGAACGCCGCAACTTCTTCATGCGGGCCGCCCTGACTGAGGCACTCTTGGCGCAGACCCTGGGCGAAGTTCCGGTTGGTGCCGTCGTCGTGCGCAGTGACGCGATCATAGGGGCCGCCGGGAATCGACGTGAAACGCAACGAGATCCAACTGCCCACGCCGAGATTCTGGCCCTGCGCGCGGCCGCGCGGCGGACCGGTACCTGGTACCTGGATGATGCGGTCATGTTTGTTACTCTGGAACCTTGCCCGATGTGCGCCGGAGCCCTGGTGAATGCGCGCATTCAGGGCCTGGTATATGGGGCCCTGGACCCCAAGGCCGGGGCCTGCGCAAGTTTGTACGGGATTCCCGAGGATAGCCGGCTGAATCACAATTTGCCCGTGGTGGGTGGTCTCCTGGCCGATGAGTGTGGGGAGCTCCTTTCCACCTTCTTCCGGGCTCTTCGGAAGCGATAGGCGAACCGCACTTCGGGCTCCGGGATGGCCCATCAGGCGGGCCGCGCAGTCAGGGGTGAAGAAGCTTCACGGTCCCACGTCTATGGACCCCACTGCCCGTGGGCAAGGAGGTGCTGCATGACACCCAAAACGATGGTCCTGGTTCTCATTTTCTCCTTCATGGCGAGTACCGCCTGGGCCTGGGAAGCCAGCGTCTTTGAAGGTGAACCTGCCGATGCCGAAGACGCGGACCTGCTCCCGCACCGCGCCGCCAGTGACCGCCAGTTCTATTCCGAGGACTACACCTTCACTTTTCGCCTGACCGGCACCGTGGAAATGCACATGAAGGTGGGCATGAGCAATCTCCTCGGCGGGCCAGGGTCCGCATTTGCCGACGGCTATGTCAAGACCAGGGGCAAGAAGCACCCCATGCAAGGGGCCTTCGCCAAGGGAACATGGAGCAGCGACGCCAACCGTTTCAAGGTGAAGATGCCCGACTTCTCCATGCGTGGCGACAGGCGCGTTATCAAGCTGCGCTTTGACGCAGATGGCGCCAAAGTCGATGCCGAGCTGCGAGCCGTTGTCCCAGGATTCAGGCCCGGGACGGGTAAAGTTGTCCTGGCCGACCAGGGCTACGTTTCAATGGTGGTCTGGCCGAAGATGCAGGTCACGGGAACGGTGCAGGTGGGGGAGGTCAAGTACAGACTCGCCGGCTACTGCATTTTCACCCACGCAGCAACCACCGTGGAGCCACAGCACATTCCCAGCACGTGGTTCTACTTCAAAGGCAAAGACCCCGATCATCCAGTCCTCTTCCAGGGGTTCCAACTGACCGAGCAGTTTGGGGGGACACGCCACGGGTGGGCGGTGGCTGTGCAGGGAGAGAAGTACGTGCTACGGACCAACCGCCTCACCATTGAGCCGACCAACGTCAAGGACACCAGGGGTGCGGCTTTGCCGTGGTCACTCCTGCTCAAGGGACCAGACGGCGAGGTCATGGGAGCCATCAAGGCAGACAAGCTGGGCGGTGTACGGGACCGCCTCAAGAAACTGCCGGCCCTCCAGGCGGCCATCATCCGGAAATTCATCAATCCCCGGCGCTATCTCTTCCGCGCCGAAATGGAGCTGTCCGATGGGGCCGGCAAGAGTACGAGGACAGTTGGGGAATACAAGGTCGAGACGATGCGCTAGCGCGCCCAGAAAACCATACGCAGTTCTACTTGTCCTGCCGTTTCTTCAATATCGCATCCATGACATCTGGATTCTCCTTCTCTTCATCGCCGGTAACCTGCATCAGAAAAGCATCGGCTGAACCGTCTCCCGATACGTCCTTCTGTGTCTTCGCCCGAAGCTCTTCAACGGCCGGCACACTGGGCAAATAGGTCCAAATCAGGCGGGAGCAGACAAAAATTCCCTCCTTGGGGAGAGCTTGCAATTCGAAGGTAGAATCACGCCACAGCGCGGACACAGGAATCGTCTTCTCCTCGTCCTCGTGCTTGATCTCCAGCGGGTCACCATACTTCGTGGCCAGATCCACAAGAAGTGAGGAATAGTCAGTGGCGGATTCCGTGCAGATTACGATCTTCCAAAGCTTGTCCGCGGAATGGAAGAAGTACGCAGAGTTATCGGAGTAGGCATACTTGTAGACCGACTCGCCTGCCTTCGACACGAAGGCCCCTGCCACCACCGAAACACCGTAGCCCTTTTCTGTGCCATCGAGGGGAGTGTGGCTTGCCACAACGTCCGCATAAGTCTTCTCCACCTTCGCCTTGAGAACATCACGCTCTCGGGGATCAAGCGTGGCCCGCAACAGTGGTAGCAGTTGCGCATCAAAACGGTCCTTCAGAGTGGCCTCGAAGGCGCTCCGCTCCTTGCCAAATGACAACTCCTTGAACACCGGGTCAAAAGCCCCGGGGTCCAGAGGGCTGGGCCAGACCGGCTCGGGAGGCTTCTCCTCCACTACCTTCTCTTTCTTTGCCTTCTTGCTGCGCGCCGAGACGTCGCCCCCAGAGATTGCCAGAACGAGCCCCAGCACCAGTGCCAACGCCACCCCTGCCGAAGATCTCTTGTTCATTTCCGTTATCCTCATTGGTTGCCTTCCTACCCGCGAAGTGTAACATCATTGTATGCAAAGGGCACGAACTTAGCTACCTTGCTCGCGTGCATCCGGCAGACAGAGGGGACTCGTCCATGCAGCAGGCCACTTTCACTGGCGTCTTGACGTCTATCGCGTTGATATCGCTGGCCTGTACGGCAACCCTCCCGGGCCAACAGGATTCAAGTGTGACCACCGATTCAGAGCGCGGTGAGGCGGCGGTGCCACCGGCCTGCGAGGCAGACCAGGATTGTCCTTCATTGGGGCTCTGCTTTCAGAGCAAGTGCCAGGAGGGCAGCTGTACCGACCTCCCCGCCGATGGAATTCCATGCGATGATGGCGACCCCTGTACCCTGACGGATCTCTGTTCCGGCGGCACCTGTTTCGGGACCAGCCGGGTCTGTGATGATGCCAACCCCTGCACCACCGATGCTTGCCGCGCCGAGGATGGAGCGTGTTCGTTCCTTCCCCGGGAAGGACCTTGTGATGATGGTAGCATCTGCACTACCGGAGACTTCTGCCTCGATGGTCATTGCCTTGGGCAGGGACTGGCTTGCGATGACGGCAATCCCTGCACCGTGGATTCCTGCGACGACGAAGGGTGCGCGCATCAAGTACTGGACCTGGTCGCCTGCAATGACCAGGACTCTTGCACCCAGCAAGACCTTTGTCACAACGGGGTCTGCCAGGGGGAGCAGATTGACTGCCAGGGCGGTGCCCCTTGCGCCAAGGGCAAATGCCAGGCGGAGACCGGCTTGTGCGTATACACCCATCTGGACGGTGGCAGCTGTGATGATGGCAACAGTTGCACCCAGGAAGACCGGTGCCAGGAGGGCGTCTGCGTGGGCGGGCCCTTCCTCGCCTGCGACGATGGGAACCCGTGCACTACCGATTCCTGCGATGCCCAGAATGGCTGCTCATATCTCCCCGCTGACCTTCCCTGCGAAGATGGCAATCCCTGTACTCAAGGGGATGGTTGTTCACAGGGGATCTGTTTCCCCGGTGATGCCAAGAACTGCCAGGATGGAAACCCCTGCACTTCTGACTTCTGCGACCTGACTACCGGGCAGTGCCTGCACGAAGCTGCCGCCTGGACTTGCGATGATGGCAACGCTTGCACGACCAAGGACTCGTGTCAGGCGGGCCAATGCCTGGGGGAACCTATCAATTGCGATGACGGCAACCCCTGCACCGCCGAGATCTGCAACGTTGGAGAGGGCTGCGTCTACACGCCCATCGGCGCTCCATGCGACGACGCAAACCCCTGCACGCTGGGCGATCTTTGCCAGGGGGGATCCTGCGCTCCGGGGCCAGGCAAGCCGAACTGCGACGATGGCAATCCATGCTCCGACGATTTCTGCGACGTCGACACCGGTCTCTGCATCCATTCGCCTAATCTGGCAGCATGCGATGATGGTAACCTCTGCACCACCGGCGACCATTGCGCCGCCGGGCAATGTCAGCCCGGTGATACCGGAGCCTGCCAATGCGCCAGCGACGCCGATTGCCTCCCCTTTGACGACGGCAACGCCTGCAATGGCGTCGTCTACTGCGCAGTCGAGGTGTGGCCGCCAAAGTGTGCGATTTACCCCGGCTCCGTGGTCGACTGCTCTGGTGTCTTCGACACCCCATGTCGCAAGGCCAAGTGCCAGCCGGCAAGCGGCCTTTGCCTGCTCACCGATGTCCCGGATGGCTCACCCTGTGATGACGGCAATCCGTGCACCTCAGCGGACCAGTGCATGGCAGGTCTCTGCGATGCCCCCGGCATGGTCGATTGCAATGACTCAAACCCTTGCACGGCCGATGCCTGTGAACCTGGCAGCGGATGTGTCTATGCGGCCAACAGCTTGCCGTGCGATGACAGCAACCTCTGCACTTTGGGTGACCTCTGCGTCGGTGGCAACTGCATCGGTGTGCCCAAGCACTGCGAGGATGGTAATCCATGTACTGCCGGGGTCTGCCAGCCTGAAAATGGTCTCTGCGTCTTCCCGGAGGTGCCCGGCAGCTGCAACGACAATAACCCCTGCACGGTAGCTGACCATTGCGTTGCCGGAGTCTGCATAGGTAGCCCGACAGACTGTGATGACTCCAACCCCTGTACTACAGATGCATGCGACGGTCCAAACGGTTGCGTCCACACCATCGTCGGCGGAAGCTGTGAGGATGGCAACGCCTGCACAGGTCTTGACCAGTGCGTGGACGGCAAGTGCAAGGGGATTGCCATCGTTTGCAAGGACCAGAACCCCTGCACTGATGATATCTGTGACCCCGCGGTGGGTTGTCTCCACCCAGCCAACGCAGCTTCATGCAGCGATGGCGACCTCTGTACCTACGGGGACCACTGCGTCGAGGGCTCCTGCCAGGGACTCGTGGTTTCATGCAACGACGGTAACCCGTGCACGACCAACTCGTGCCACTCCCTTGCCGGGTGTCTCATCGAGAACCTCTTTGTGCCGTGCGACGACGGCAGCTTGTGTACCGTCGGTGACTGGTGCATCGATGGTGTCTGCAATGCCGGGCCCCCCGCCGTTTGCGATGACGGCAATCCTTGCACCATCGATTCTTGTGACCCTTTGACCGGGCTTTGCATCTACGGCAATACCGGATGGCCCTGTGACGATGACAACGCCTGTACGCATAACGACCACTGCGCCGACGGAGCCTGTGCCGGTTACCCCATCAGTTGCACCGATGAGAACGATTGCACCTCAGATTCGTGTGACACCGCTAACGGCTGTCAACATAGCGCCATCGATGGTGCACTCTGCGACGATGACAATCTCTGTACCTCGGGGGATCTTTGCATTCTCGACCAGTGCGTAGGGCAGGCGCAAGCCGTCTGCAATGACAAGAACGTCTGCACCGCCGATGCCTGCCATTCCCTTCTGGGGTGCATCTTCAAGGGACTGACCGGAGGTGACTGCGACGATGGCGACGAGGCCACCATTGACGACAAGTGTCAGGAAGGCACCTGTCTGGGCCTTGCCGACGGGGATGGAGACGGGGTCGTAGATGAAGGGTACGACCTGCCCTGCAGCAGCGGCGAGTCCGTTTCCTGCAAGGACAACTGCCCGGGTATTGCCAATCCGGGCCAGGAAGATTCTGATGGCGACGCCATTGGCGACCTCTGCGAAGTCTGCGGCGCGGTCCAACCCTTTGACGGTCAGATCCCCCCCGCCGAAGGAGTTTGGCTGGTCGGCTATGCCGATGCCTGCCCCAACCTTGATACCGTCACTGCTGCAGGCTCTGTCAACGGCGAGAGTTATCTGGAGTTCCGCGGCAATCGGGCTGCGGATTGCGGCGCCGATACTGTGCACGTCTCAGTGAGCAACCTGAGAGATCTCAGTGGTCAAAATACCGTGATTCAGTTGGACCTGGGATTGGAAGGGACTGTCTTCCCCGCCCAGTTCCTCGGTATCCCCCTGGCCTTCGTGGCCATTGGCAACGGGGAACAGAAGATCGACATGACCACCGTTGCCCATGAGACCATCACCACCGGGTGCGGGGGCACCGCCTCTATTCCTGCTGACCTTGCCAGGGCCCTCTGGCGCCTGGAGATTGATGGGGCGAAGATGCAGGCTCGCATCTTTGTTAACGCCCTGGAACTAGATAACAGCCCTGTGGACCTCACCGAGCTTGCGCCGCCGTGGCAGGTAGAAATCGGCATTCTTGGAGGGGATCTTGTCGGGGGCTGCGGCGCCACCGCCGCAGTGCTGCTTTACGCCTACGATGTGCTCTGTCAGTGGTAGAGCGGGCTCCCGTCTGGTCCGTACCGGCGGGCCACGACTCTGGTGCCCGTGCCGTAGCCATTTCCCGTCCATGATACCACCGTCTCGCCGTTTGTCAGGAGCGCAACCGACGGTCGTTCCAGCAATGACAAAGTTGCCAATGATGCCGTAACCGGGTCACCATTGGGTAGCCCCGTGGCCATGAACCAGCGCAGCCGAGTCTGATAGCCCGCCAGGCCTTCATGGCGCCAGGCCACGACACAGGCACCGGCTGCACCGCAAGCCAGGCCAACCTGTCGCTGCTCGCCTGCTGACTCGGCGTTCACCTGGACGTCGTTGCCGCCCGGGAGTCCGCTGCCATCGAAGCCACGCGTGAAGACCCCCCAGTTGCTGCCATCCTGATTATTGCTCTCCCATGCAACTCTGAAGCCAGTGCTCCAACCAGCAAGTAACGGGTCACGTTGATTGTTGGCGGTAATCTGGTTGACCAGGAATTCCTCCCCCGATGGCTCAAGGCTGCCGCTGAAGCGCTGGCCATAGATGCCGCCACTGGCTCCGTCCTGAAGGACACTGTTCCAGGCCACTGCGAAACCCGCTCCCAGCGAGCCCACCGTCGGGCCATACTGAGCTGCATAGGTGAACGTATTGACCTGAAATTCCCCCGTCGCCGGTGCGCCGGTACCTTCGTAGACCCGTCCGATAATACCGGTGCTCGAGCCATCTTGATCGCCACCACTCTCCCAGACGATGACAAAGCGGTTCCCCGGCAATGCCGCAATGGATGCCGTGTCCTGGTCGCCCGCGACCGTCGTGTTGACCACGAAGGGGGCCCCAACGGGTTGCAGAGCACTATCGAAAACTCGGGCCTGAACACCGCGGCTGTTGTCGTCAATCTGGTATCCGTCCCAAGCAACGGCGAGCCCCCCGTCGCTCAACACCACCAGCGCGGGCAGCGTCTGCCCTGCGGTCGTGGAGTAAGCGACGGACTCCGGGGCTGCGGCCAGTCCGGAAGGCAGGAAGCGCCGAAGCTGAACGACGTTCGTCCCTTGAACTGCCCCCAGCCACGCGGCAACGTAGCCGCCTGCAGGGTCCGCGCCCAAACGCACCGAGGTTTGGTCACCGGGCAGGCTGGCCAGTCCGAATTCCGCGATCTCGTTACCATTGCAGCCATCCCAGGGAGTCGCATTACCGTCTTCGCACGACTTGCCTGGCGGCGGACATTGGCCCGCGATGCAGAACTGGCCTTCGCCGCACTGCCCGCAACTTCCGCCGCAGCCATCCCAACCGCATTCCATTGCCTCGCATGCTGGTTGGCAAACGCAAACCCCATCTTCACACATCTCCTGGGCGCCCACGCACTCCCCGCAACTGCCCTCGCAGCCATCCGTGCCGCACACTTTTCCACCACAATCGGGAGTACACACACAGTGGCCGAGTTGGCAATTGAACTGCGCCCCTTCGCATACTCCGCACACGCCACCGCAGCCGTCAGCCCCACATTCCAGGCCGTCGCAGGAGGGCAGGCAGTCGACGCAGGCACCCGCGTAACAGAATTTGCCCGCCCCACCGCAGTCGGTGCCAGCAACGGAGCTACTGCCGTCATCAGAACATTCACGGACCAGTTCGCCATCACAGAAGAGGGAGCTGGGCTCACACTTCCAGATGAAACAGAAGCCGGCGTCGCAGTAGTTCTCGGCCGGGCAAGTCGACTCGACATAGGAGTATCCATCCACCGAGCACTGGGCCGGCGTGAAAGCGTCAAGGCAAAACGCCTTTCCCGGCTCACAGGCAAAATCCACGCACTCGCCGTTGACGCACCCTTGCTCAATGTCGCCGCAATTCGTGGTGATCTCCTCGCTGCCGTTGCCGTTGCACTTCACCGCCACCTGCCCGTCGCAGAACGCGAAGCTCGGCAGGCAAACCTGGGGCAGGCATTTACCATCGATGCAATACTCCCCTTCTCCGCATGGAGTCGCAGTGGAACTCTGCCCATCTTCGGCGCACACGCCGCCAGTGAAATCATCAATGCAATAGAGGCTTTCCGGCAAACAGGCCAACTCGGTGCACTCCCCGGATAGGCAATTCTCGTCAGTCAAGGCACAATCGGTCTCCTCCACCAGCGCGCCGCCAAACTCATCGCAGACGGTACGCACCGTCCCCTCGCACCAGGCGGAGCCTGGCTCGCAAATAATGTCGACACACGTGCCGTCAGCGCAGAACTGTTCCGCAGTGCAGCTTTCGGCAATGGTGAACC
>CALGBT010000465.1 GCA_937884235.1 uncultured Pseudomonadota bacterium | reverse complement strand
CCGTTTCCCGGTGCGATGGCCGATCTGGACCTTGACGTGCTGCTCCCCGGCGGGAACCGAATGGACGCACGTGGCCGTGTGATCCAGCAACTCAGTCCGACCCTCTTCCTGGTCCAGCTGGCCGGCCATCTGGACCTTAACTTCCTGGGTGATCTGGCCGCGGAAGAACCCACCGACAAAAGGACTACGGGAGCACCGGAGCGACCTGTGGTAATCGGCAACGAGAGTGACGCTTCCGCGGTTTACGCCGATATCCCCGGGCTACCAATTGGCGAGAAGAGGAAGTTGGCAAGGCAAGGCAACAAGACCGTTCGTCAGCTCCTGATTAAGGACATCAACAAGAGCCTGCATGTCCTGGTTGCGAGCAACCCCCGCCTCGGCTTGGACGAAGCTCTGGAATACTCCAAGAGGCCGAGCATCGCCCCAGACGCCCTCAAGACATTGAGTCAGAACCGAACCTTCCTGAACTCCAGGCAGTTCATTTTCAATCTCGTGCGCAACCCGTCGACACCGGTGGACATCGCGGTTCGCCTCCTGCCCCGTCTCACCCTCAATGAATGGCGCATCATGGCCAAGGCAGGCTCTGTGCGCATGCCAATCTCCGCAGCTGCTCGCAAACTGGTCATCCAGAAGCTGGGGAACTAGCCCCGCGACAAGGCACGCCCTTCCCAGCTACTTGTCTCGCTCACGGTAGGCGCGCGCCAGTTGCACATTGACATGGACCACACCCTCGTTGAGGCGGGCCATTGGGTAGTCTTCGGTGATGAGCGGCAGCGCGTCGGCAGCGGCCTGGGTGCGGATCACGGAACCCGCCGGAACGTAGCGACCATTGGCGATGGTCACGCCCATGACCATGGCACCAGGCTCTAGAACACAGCCGCTCCCCACCCGAGATCGAAAGACAAAAGCCTTCATGCCCACAAAGGTATCGTCACTGACCTCGCAAGGACCGTGGAGTTGGGCCTGATGGGCCAGGGAGACACGCTTGCCGACATGGACCGCGAAGTCAGACCCGTCAACGGTGACACGATTGGCCGGGATGGGCTGACCGGCCAGCTCAGTTTCCAGGGCGTGGATGACGACCCCATCCTGAATATTGGCATCATCGCCAATGAAGAAAGGCTGCCCCTCGTCTGCGCGCACCGACGCCCCGGGGGCCACCATCACATTGCGGCCCAATCGTACCGCACCGATCACCGCGGCAAGGGGATGCACATAGGCCGTCTTATCGACTGCCGGGAGGATACCCCCAGCAGAGAAGTCGGTGCCAACGTTGCGTTCAATCATGGCTGGTTCCTCCACGTTGCTCAGGCCACTTTTACCTCTGACAACCAGCAATTGTCAAACCTTGCAAGGTTGTCTAGAATCGGCGCCATGAACGAACTGCGACAAGCTGTCAATGACCACTGGAGAGCCCGTGCCGACCTGGCCCCCATGC
>CALGBT010000464.1 GCA_937884235.1 uncultured Pseudomonadota bacterium | reverse complement strand
GGGAATCGCCTTTGGCTTCGCCATGATCTCGGCGGGTTTGTTGCTCGGGGCCGCCTGGGCCAAATTCGCCTGGGGAGACTGGTGGTCCTGGGACCCGAAGGAGAACTGGGCGCTGATCACGTGGCTTGTCTATGCCGCCTATATGCATCTGCGATTCCTGCCCGGCATGAGCAAGCGCAGTCTGGCGTGGTTCTCCATCATTGGCTTCATTGCGGTGATGTTCACCTATCTTGGGGTCAACTACCTGCCCGCCGCACAAGACGCTCTGCACTCCTATCAGCAGAAGTAGGCCGTTGGTGTTGTACAATCCCTGCCACCTTCCAGTTGACGTCCGTCGGACTTGGCTGGTATCGTTGCCGGAGTGAAACACGGAGGCTGAACCGCTATGCACAAACGCATCTATCTGCCACTCGCTGTCATCGCCCTCATGGTCGGCTCAGGCGGCCTATTTCTTCTGCCTGGTTGTGACGGAGAGCTCTCTGACGGGCTGCCAGAGGTGATTGAGTCAAGCGGCGATTCGTGCAACACCTGTCATAAGTCCCCGCCGGCACCGCCTCATCCTGCCGATGACCGCTGTTATGCCTGCCATGCCGAGACTGTTGGAGCTGATGGGCAGACTATTGCTGGCGGAACACATCTCAACGAGCAAGTGGATTTTGCGGTGACGGGCTGCGATATCTGTCACGGATTTCCGCCGGCCGAGCCGCACCCTGCGGTTACGGTGTGTGCCCCGTGCCATGGGGCAAGCGTTGCCGAGGATGGCAGCATCGACTGGGAAGGCGGCAAACATGCAAACGGTGCCGTCAATGTGGCCATCACCGCGGCCAGCTGCGCATTGTGCCACGGCTATCCGCCAGTGGCCCCCCATCCGCAGTCAGAGGAATGCATGACGTGCCACGGCAAGACGGTGGGGGCTGACGGTCTCCTCTTAGGCGATGGTGATGCGCACAGAAATGGCCAGGTGGATCTGCTGGTGGATGGTGCTTCATGCGATGTCTGCCACGGGTTCCCGCCCGCGGCACCACACCCTGCTGAAGCTAGTTGTGTGGATTGCCACTCCGCGACGGTAAACGATGCCCTCGAGTTGAAGGGTACCAAGCATTTGAACGGCACTGTGGACTTGAAGCTCACCGCAGATAGCTGCGGCAAGTGCCACTCCATGCCTCCCCAGGACGACCACCCACCGTCGGACAATTGCACTCAATGCCACGGTTGCGTCGTGGACGGGAATCTGAAGTTCGTCAACGAAGACTTACACATGAATGGTCAGACTGACTTCGCCAGCCCGCCTAATTGTCCGTGATGTAACCTCTCTTTGTCTATTCTGGTAGTAGGGCGTAAAGCCCCGGCCTATCGCCATGTGGCCCCCCCTTGCGGCTCCCCCCTACGCACTTCCCCGCACCCGACAATCGGAGAACCCACGGCTGCTGCGTAGCGAGCTGTGGGTGCCTTTGTGCAGTCAGTGACCAGGTACGCTGCCGGCACCGTGAGTCAGTGACCAGGTACGCTGCCGGCACCGTGCCTTGACCGCGTCACCCGCCGCAGCGCGACCTGCAAGGCAGCGGTGGTGCGGAACGGCACCCCCGGCTCCGGCCCGGCTTCGCCGAGCCTCCGCGGGGGGTTCTCCGATGGGTGGTGCCGATGGGACTGGTTACTTGCCGGCGTGGCAGGCAGCGCAGGGGCTGTGATGGGTGTGGCAGACGTTGCAGGAGTCGGTGCCTGTGGACTTGGTTGCGAGGCCGTGAGTCTTGGTCCATGCGGCAGTATGGTTGAGGGGCGACGTGGTCGCGTGGCACTGGGTGCAGAGGCCCGGCTCGTGGCAGGTCTTGCAGCGGTCACGGTCCCAGGTGGCGGCCCGGCCGTGGGTGCGCATGCGCCAGAGGCCAGTGTGGTCCTTGGGGCGGTTGGTCTTGTGGCAGGTCTCGCAGGAGTCGTTGCCGTGGCAGCTGCCGCACTCTTTGCCGTGCTCTTCAAAGACCCGCCAACGGGATTCCTTGCCGTGGCGCACCTGCCAGAGGTTGGTGTGGTCCGGGGGACGGATGTCCTTGGCATCTTTGCCGTGGCAAGCTTTGCAGTTGGCCCCGGCAACCTCGACACCATTCTCTTCGTGGCAGGCCATGCACTGCTTCTGGCGCATCAGGACTTCGTCCCGTTGGTGTTCGTCAGCGGCAGTTCGAGCGTGGCAATCCTTGCACTCAAGGTCGGTATGGGAGCCGTGGGGGAAGGCGATGGGCAACCGCATGGAGAGGGCGGAGACGAACTCCGGAACATCCTCTTCGTGGCACTCAGCGCACGCTTCTTGATTGAGCTTCATCCCGCCATCTGCCTGGTGGCACATGGCACATTCGGCCCCCTCGTCAAGATGGAGCACGTGGGGGAAAGAGGTTCCTTCATTGGCGGCCAGGGCCATCGCTGCCACGGCACTGACGGCGACGGCAAGGGCGATCCAGATGGTTCGATTTAGTCTCACGGTCGGCCCTCCTAGTAGCTCTGTGTCAAGGTGAATAGAACGGTATGGAGATCCCGGTCCAGTTGCTCAAGGGTGTAGCGGGCCCGGATGCTCAGCCAATCCATGGGCTTCACTGAGAAGGAGCCGTAGAATGTCCGGACGTTTTCGTATTCCTGGACGTCGTCATAGTAAGCGTATTTGAATCGCTGGTAGTAGGTGCCGGCCTCGGCTCGCAGGAGCTGGGTGTTGTACCCGGCGGTCCCGCCCGCGGTGAGGACGCCTTCCTGGTCGAAAGTCGGTGCCAGGTCGGCGAAGTGGTTCTCCACCGAGAGGCTCACGAAGGG
>CALGBT010000463.1 GCA_937884235.1 uncultured Pseudomonadota bacterium | reverse complement strand
GCGCAGCAATGGCAAACAAACGTTTCATAAAGACCCGCAACAGTTCACGTTCGGGTATACGCGCCCCAGCAACTAGTGTCAATCAACGGGAGCAAAGCGACCTGCGAACGGGCCCAAAGGCCCCAGCGAACGGGCCCAAAGGCCCCTGCGAACGGGAGCAAAGCGACCTGCGAACGGGAGCAAAGCGACCTGCGAACGGGCCCAAAGGGCCCTGCGAACGGGCCCAAAGGGCCCTGCAAACAGCCTCTCAACAACCAAAGAAGAACGGATTACAATAATTCGGAGTAATCTTGTAACCACCGGTGCCCGGATCTGTAACCAAAGTCACCTTGCCGCTGGGCCACTCGATGGTGACGACTTCCCACATGTCCTTGTCCACGAGCATCACATCGGCCACTTCGAAGACCAGCTGCCCATATACATAGATGCGCATGGTGGCATAGCCGGCCCCGTAGCCGTGATCATTCCAGTAGTGAACGCCGACCCGATAGACAAGATTCTCGGGAACATCCAGATTGATATTCTCCGGGCCACCGCCATCCGTATCGTCGCGGTCCAATCCCGGATCATCGTCGATATTCGGGTCGAAGCTGCCCCAGTTGGGATGGGCATTGAACCAGAAGCAATCCCAGGGAATATCGAACCAACCGTCCGGGGCCCCGTCGCCGTCAAGGTCGGGACCGGCCGCATAGGGATGCACGAAGTGCAGATCCATGTCGGCACCGGCCTCCGGTCCAGTATCGGTCTCGTCCGGGTCCTCGGGATTGTGCCACAGCAGCTCCACATGGAGAGCCTCGTCGGGAATCACCACGACTTCGTAGACCGCAGGATAGCAGGACGAATTGCCCATCTCGTCAAAGACGGTGAGTTGGATGGTGTAGACCCCGGCCATGTTCACGGTGAGCTGCGGATTGGGGAAGGTATAAGAAGGAACGAATACATCGACGGACCCACTGGGACCTTCGAAACTCCAGTTCCATTTCACAATCGCTCCCTGACTGCTGTAGCTCTCGTCACCGGTCAGGTGGAGTGTGGTCTGCGGAATGACCTCGTTCCCCTCGGCCACCTTGATGATCGCGGTGGGGCAGATACCTTCATGTCCCGCACCATTCATGTGGACCTCTTTCTCGCCATCGAACGTATTGTTCTCGATGATGAGCGTTGCCAGATCGAAGAGCACGCTGCCCTCGCCGTCGAGGGGATTCAACTGGTCAGGAATGAAGACCACCGGCACGAGGATAGATCCGCCAATGGGAATAACCAGTGGGTCTTCTGCTGAGGCTGCCTGGCCCTCGCCCAATTCAATGGAGAAGTCCGGCGATGACCCTTCGGCAAAACGGAATCCAGAAATATGCACCGGGGCATCACCGCAAGACGAAAGCTCGAGCGGCACCGTGGACTTGACCCCGACGGGCTTACCACCAAAGCTCAGCTCCGCCGGATTGACCGCCAGACAGGGCACTGTTTCGTTGCCTGACAGGGCGACTTCAGTGCCACCCTCAGCTTCCGGGTCGTTGCTGAACAGCAGCAGGATGGCGCTGGCCGGGTCGGCGCTCTCGGGGACAAAGCGAACATCGAAGTAGGTCTTCTCGCCGGGAGGAATCACCAACTGGTCTTCGAAGGTAACACCAGTCGCCGTCGCCTCACCCACGGGGTAGTCGGTGCCGTGCACGGAGACCGTGTAGTACTCGCTGCCAACCGCGGTGAAACCGGTGATAGCCAGATCAGCATCGCCCGTATTGAACACATTGACCTTCCGCACATCTTGGTTCCCGGCGCTCACCTGGGCAAAGTCAATCCAGGTGGGGTTTACTTGAATGCGCGGGAAGCCCAGGAGAGTGCCGATAGCGATGTTCACCACTGGTGCGTTGGAGGCATCAGTGCGCAGGACCAAGGTGGCGGAGCGGGCCAGGTCGTCGATGTGGAGGAAGACGACTCTCACAGCCAGTTCTTCGGGAACGGCATCACTGCCCTCGCCCAGAGCCGCAACAAAGAACTCCTCGCCGTCGGCGTGGGTCTGCGTGTAGAGCGGGGGAAGTTCCAGGGAGAATGCCGGCAGGTCATCCTCGCCGCCGCCCTCCACCTTGAAATCGACCAGCTCGACACTCTTGATCAGCAGCGGGCGTTCCCCGGAATTCTTGAGCATGAGAGTGCTCTTCAGCTTGCCACCGACTTCAACGGCCCCCAACTCGAAGTCGACCGAGCAGTTGGAGCCCCCAACCGTTCCCCCGGCACAGACTTCGGCCGGCGAAATCTCGATGGCGGGGTAGCTACCCAGAACTTCCACTTCTTCCTTTGACCCGCCGTCCTGGCAAGCCGCAACCACAATGGAAACAACCAGTATGAGCAACAGATTCAATTTCGCAGACTTCACCCTTTTCATGAGACCCCTCCTTAATCGTCTTGTCTAGTCGTTCTTAGCAGCGTCGTAACAAACCAACAAACACTCCACCGCCACAAATGTGATCACCATTTCTACGCCAGGGGGTACCCCCCGCGGCAAGCGAGGCACCGCCTCGCCGAGCGGGGGGCCGCGTTGCACCACGCGGGCCGGGTCGTGCCGGTCATCGGCGGTGCCACACAGCCCTCGGCTCGCTACGCTGCCGCCGTGCGTACCACTGCGGCCAAGCGGGGGGGGAATGGGAGGGTTGCATGGGGAGGGGATGACCTGATAGCCTACGAGTGGTACGAAACACATCCTCCGGAGGACTGACAGATGCGGACCACAGTGCTAGGCCTTGCCATTCTCACACTCTCTGCGCAGGCCCTGGCCGCGCCGATCATTCCGGCAGGTGCGCATCCTGACCTGGATGCGCACATGCATCGCCACGGCCGCCAGTTTTTCCGGATAAACGCGCTGCCCTTCGGCCTCTCCCTGGATGCCCATCCCAAGAATGCCGAGTCCATCGAGGCCATTGAGACTTTCCTGGCCCAGGACGAATCTGATGACATGGTTGCGGTGACGGGGAAGCATCCCTACGAGTTGCTGGCCAGCTATGGCGAGTATGGCGACCTCGGGTTCTTTGGTGGTGTGGCACTGGCGGGCACGGCTTTCGCCTATCAAACCCTGCGCAAAGAGGGCGCCCCCGAGGAGGTTCTTGCCGTCTGGCGGCGACGGGTGGTGCGGGCCGCGGAATCCTGGCACATCTTCTACGTGGTGAGCGGCGGCAAGGGAGTCGTCGCCCGGGGCATTCGCCGCATGGTCTCCGAATTCCCCGACCAGCCACCTCTCCCCGTAGATTACCCGGAGTTGGTCCCGCTCTTTGACGAGGACGGCGAGCCCCTCCCGCAGCCCAAAGACAACGGCACCTACCGGGAGGACAACTCCGGCGGAATCCTGCCCGAGGGCGAGTGGATCTGGAAAGACTCGGCCAGCAAGGACCAGGTCTCCGGCCAGATCTTTGCCATGATCGCCCTCTATGATGCCATGAAGGACGACCCCGACATCGACCAGGCACTGGTGACACGCATGCAGGAGGATGCGTTGGGGCTGGCCAAAGTGCTTATGGCGAAGCGCGAAATCGCGGACCTCGAAGGTCCGGTGGGCAAGGGCGAGTACGACCTCATGATCATGGATGCCGATGGCCGCCCCACCTTCCATCATGACCTGAATCCGCTATCGCTGGAGAAGTTCTACCTGACCGAGGAGCAGGGGTCCTGGAACGTCTTCAACCTCTTCATGGCCGTGGGCGTCATGAAAGGACTCTTCCACGTCACCGGTGATCCAGAGGTCGAGTCATTCATCTACGAGGAGCTGCTTGCCAATCGCCAATACCTCCAATTAATGAAGGACTCCCTTGATGCCAACAAGGGGGCCCTCGATTACATCTATGCCGGCAACATGACCAACTTCGACAACCCGGACATGACCGGGGTGGCGCTCTGGTTGGCGCTTTACACGGAAACCGACCCCGAAGTCGCCGATGTGCTCCACTTCTTCCTCGAACAGGGGTGGTGGCAGCGGGCCGGCGAATCGCATACGGCGGCGCTGTGCAAACAGCCTTTCTGGCACGCCATCTACCTGGGTTTGACCCGCACCGGCGTGAAGCCAGCCACGGTCAAGGAGCTCAAGAACCTGCTCCTTGCCTTTGACCTCGGACCCTACCTGAACCCGGCCCGCATCAACTGTGACCAGGCCGAGATAGCCGCCGGCGAGTGCCTCGCCGTTGATGGCAAAACGGTGCTCACCCTCGCCGCGCAAGAGGAGGGGGGAAGCTGGCTTGCGACTGAATCCCTTGACCCATCAATCCGGCCTCCATCGAATTTCGATGCCCGCTCCAACCCCTTCAGCGTCAACGGCGGCGGCGGGATGCGGCTCAATCCCGGGGGCGATCTCCTCGCCGCTTACTGGATGGGTCGTTTCCTCGAGGCCAACGAACCGGGCACCGGCAACCGCTCCCCCTTCGCCCGGTCGCACATGCCGGTGGGTGGATGGCCTGAAGTCGTCATTGAGGAGGGGGCGGACATCGTCAGCCTGGCCGACCTCACCCAAGACGAAGACGCACCGGCACCAGACCTGGCCAGCGACCAGTTCCCCGAGGTCACCGCCGATTCCATCCCCACGCCCTCGAAGAAATCCAGCGGGTGCAGTGCGGGGCAACCCCTCTCAACGGCCGTACCTTCGCTACTGCTCGCTGCGCTGCTCCTGCTGCTGACGCTTTCCCGGCGACGTCGCTGCTGATCCCCACTGGCTCTCGTCTTCTTACGGCAGCAGCAATGACAAGCCTCAATGCGGGTTTGACTTGTCGGCGGCTCCCAGCTAAACTGTGCGCTCGAAACGTTCATGGAGGCTTCGGCAAATGCGTCGTTTGGTTGTCCTACTGACCCTGGCGGTCACTGTTGGTGCCACACCGGCCATCACTGCTGCGGGCGAACTGAACTGTGGCGAGGCGGTGGCCTGCCTCTTCTCGTGCCCTGACAACGATTCACAGTGCGCGTTCAACTGCGGTCAGGATCTGAACACGCACGCCGAGGACCTGTACGCTGCAT
>CALGBT010000462.1 GCA_937884235.1 uncultured Pseudomonadota bacterium | reverse complement strand
CCTAATTGTGAGGTTTACCAAGCTGAACGGCACACCCTACGCGCCCAGCCCAACGAGGTTGGCGGGAATGGCGGTGAACTTCATGCCGGTACTCACCGACTCCTTGACGCCATCGCCATCGGCATCAATGTCGGCAACGACGACCATGTTGAGCACGGCCATGATGAGGTCCTTGCTGACGGGCAGTGCCTCGGCGGGGATCTGGTCGACCATGTCGATAATTGCCGCCTTGGTGACGGCACAGCCGATGATGCCTTCAAGGCCGATGATCTTCCCTTGCGCATCCAACTCGACGTCGGCCACCATCTTCGCATGGGTGGCGGGGAGAACCACCTCCTGGCCACCAGTCAGGGCGAGCACGAAGGGGAATTCGAAGGCGTACTTCGGACCGCCGGCAGTAATCGTGCCACCTTTCATCTGCACATTATCGAAGGCGGTGATGGAGAGACAGGTCTGCTTGACGAAAGATTCCTGGGTCACCAGATAGTCACAGACTTCGCTCTGGAAATCGCATTGATTCTTGGGCTTCACCGGGGCACCGCGGTAGATATTGGCGAGGAATATGGAGCCGTCGTCCACCGGGTCGATGAGCTGCACCACCATCACGATATCGCCCGAATTCACGGCGTCCATCAGCGGTTCCGTTCCACCCAGCGCCGGTGCCAGCGACTTCATGAGGGCCCCAAAGGAGTTGTCACGCCCCCCACTGCACATGTTTTTCGGCGCACAGCTGGTAGGGTCGTTGTCCACGTCCACGGCCTCCCCTTCATGGCCATTCTCACCGGCCTTGAGAGAGTTCATCTTAAAGGATTCACCAAAAAACTCCGTGGGCAGGGTGCACTTGCCCGGGTCGCATTGCCACGTGTCAGTATTGCACTTGGTATTGCCTTTGCACGTGCCGCAGCTGCCACCGCAGCCATCCCAACCACACTCCTTGCCGGCACAATCAGGCACACACACACCGCAGGATCCCAGGCAAGTGCCACCGCCGCAATAGCAGCCAGCATCACACTCGCCGCAGCTGCCGCCACAGCCGTCTGAACCACACTCGTCATCGCCGCACGAGGCCTCACAGCAGGCCCCCTCAAAGCAAGTGGCATCGGCCCCACAGCAAACGTCCCCGCATGGGGCAAACTGGCAAGCACACTTGCCGCCGCCCACACAAACCTGATTGGCACCACAACTCCCGCAACTCCCACCACAACCGTCAACGCCACACTCCTGCCCGGTGCAGTCCGCCTGGCAGCAGGCACCGCCGAAGCAGATCTCGCCATCTGCGCAGCAGCTCTCGCCGCAGCCTTCGAAGGCGCAGATACACTGGAAGTTGTCGCAGGTCATGTTCTCTTCACAGGTGCCGCAATCGTACCCGCAGCCATCGCTCCCGCATTCTTTGCCGCCACATTCCGGCGTGCAACAGCCGTCTTCGGTGCAGGCCTGACCGTCGCCGCAACAATCGTCACCACACCCCTCAAACCCGCAAACACACTGGAACCCCTCAATACACTCGAAACCCTTCTCGCACTTGCCGCAATTGCCACCGCAGCCGTCGTCGCCGCAGATCTTGCCGTCGCAATCCGGGAGACAGCAGAGCTCGCCGTCGGTACATATCTCCCCCTCGGCGCAACACCCCTCGCCGCACTCAAGGAAGTCGCAGCCACACCCACCACCGCCAGTACAGTAGCCGTTTACAGGGCATTCGCCGCAGACTCCGCCACAGCCATCGTCCCCGCACTCCTTATTGCAACAGTTGGGGCAACAGACCGAGCCACAAACTCCGCTCTCCAGGTCACACAACTCGGGAGCTGGAAAAGGCTCACCGCTCTCGCACCCCGGGAAGCACCAGCTCAAACATTCACCGCAACTCCCGCCGCAGCCATCGTCACCACAGTCTCGGCCGTCACAATCGGGCAAACACACGTCCTTCTCCACTACCTCCAAATCCACTATTTCGACTACCTCGAGAGCGAGGTCCGCAGTGGTGGGAATATCGGCAATCTCCGCAGTGGAAGCATCGGCAGTTTCTGCGGCCACCAAATCAGCCGGTGCCACCACTTCGGCCACCGTGTCAGGAAGACCGCCCATGTCCATGACAACCGGGGATGGGGTGCTGCTGCCGCAACCAAGCGCTAGTAAGGAGATGAGAGTGAGAATTGGCAAACGTAGCATGTGGAAACCTCCGTGGCCCGAACATCATACGCGGGACGCCACCGCAAATCAACGCAAGTGAAGCATCACCATGAACTGTCTGCGCAGGACTGTGACAAGGTGTCTCATGGCTCCACGGCACTTGCCACCTGCACCCACGCGGGCTATTGTTCTCGACAACAGATGAGGTGAGCTTCTCAGCATGAAAGATCGACCAAGCATACTTGAGTTGGCCCGGGAGCAGGTCATTGTCCTGGACGGTGCCATGGGCACTACACTGCAGCGGGCCGACATCTCCGTCGACGACTTTGCCGGCCTGGAGGGCTGCAACGAGATCCTCGTCGAAACTCGGCCAGACGCCATCCGGGCCGTCCATGCAGGCTTCTTCGCCGCCGGCTGCGACGTCGTCGAGACCAACACCTTTGGCGCCAATGGAGTTGTCCTCAGCGAGTACGGTATCCCAGAGCGAACCGAGGAATTGAACCGGCTGGCCGCAGCCATCGCCCGGGAGGTGGCCAACGATTTCCAGCGGCCCGGACGCCCCCGCTACGTCCTCGGCTCCATCGGCCCTGGAACCCGCTTGCCGTCGCTGGGCCACATTACCTTCGACGACCTCGCTGCCGCCTTCCTGCCCCAGGTGGTGGGCCTGATGGAGGGCGGAGTCGACGCTCTCTGCATCGAAACCTGCCAGGACCTGCTCCAGACCAAAGCGGTCATCGATGCCAGCCGGACCGCGTTCGCCCGGCTCGGCCGCAAGGTCCCCATCTTCGTCTCCGTCACCATCGAGTCCACCGGCACCATGCTGGTGGGTTCCGACATGCAGACCGCCATCACCGCGCTCTGGGCCATGGGAATCGATGTTCTGGGCTTGAACTGTGCCACTGGCCCCGCCGAGATGAAACGCCATGTCGAGCATCTTGACGAGTTTGGTCCTGCCCACATCATGGCAATGCCCAATGCGGGTCTGCCAGAGAGCGTTGGGGGAGAGATCGTCTATACCCTCACTCCTCAAGGTTTTGCCGACTGGGTGGAAGGGTTCGTCCTCGAGAACCACGTGGGTATCGTCGGCGGCTGCTGCGGCACCACCGCCGAACACCTTGCCGCCCTGGTCGGCCGAGTACAGGGCATGGCCGCGCCCAAGCGGCTGGTCCCCACCGCACCGCGCGCCGTCGCCAGTCTCTTCCAGTCCGTCTCCCTCACCCAGGAGCCCCCACCGCTGATCGTGGGAGAGCGCGCCAACGCCAATGGGTCCAAGGTCTTTCGCCAACACCTCCTGGCTGAAGATCTGGACGGGATGCTGGCTGTCGCCAAGGAGCAGGAAAAGGGAGGAGCCCACCTTCTGGACGTCTCGGTAGCCTACGTCGGACGCGATGAAATGGCCGACATGGATGCCTTCTTGCCCCCCTTGGTTCGCACCAATCGACTTCCCATCACCATCGACTCCACAGACCCGGACGTAATTGAAGCGGCGCTCAAACGTTCCGGCGGGCGCTGCGTCATCAACTCCATTAATCTGGAAGACGGTTTCCAGCGATTCGACCGCATTGCGGGTCTGGCCCGGCGCTTCGGCGCCGCGCTCATCGCCCTGGTCATCGATGAAACCGAGATGGCCATGACAACGCCCCGCAAACTGGAAGTGGCGGAGCGCATCCTGGAGCGCTGCATCAGCTTGCACGGCCTCGTCGAAAGCGACCTCATCTTCGACATGCTCACCTTCACCGTAGCCAGCGGCGATGCCTCTACCCGCCACTCGGCCGTGGAGACCCTGAACGCCATCAGTGAGTTCAAGCAACGTCATCCTGATGCCTTCACGATCCTGGGAGTGAGCAACGTCTCTTTTGGGCTCAAGCCAGCTGCCCGCAAGGTTCTCAATAGCGTCTTTCTCCACCTCGCGGTGGAGCGTGGCCTCGATCAGGCGATAGTCAATGCCCGAGGCATTCTGCCGCTCTATCGCATTGAGCAGGAGCAGCAGGCGGCGGCAAGGCGGCTGCTGCTGGATGACCAATCTGCGGGCGACCCGCTGGCCGCGTTCATGGCTCTCTTTGAAACCGAGGAGAAGGGTCCCAAGAAGATCAGGAAGGTCGCTCTCTCTCCCCGGGAAGCGATTCACCTGGCCGTCGTCGATGGTGCGGCCAAGGGACTGCCAGGGCATCTTGACTCCCTGCTGGGGGAGGGCATTTTGCCAGTCGAAATAATCAATGAGCTGCTGATTCCGGCGATGCAGGAAGTCGGCAAGCTCTTCGGGGCCGGGCAGATGCAGCTTCCCTTTGTGCTCCAATCGGCGGAGGTCATGAAAGCGGCGGTAGCCCATCTCGAACCCCTTATGGAGAAGGGCGATGCCTCTCGGCGAGGCACCTTGGTGCTGGCGACGGTCAAAGGAGACGTCCACGACATCGGCAAGAACCTCGTGGAGATCATCGTCTCCAATAACGGATTCCAGGTGATCAATCTAGGGACCAAGGTGCAAATTGAAGAGATGCTCAAGGCTTGCGACGAGCATCAAGCCGATGCCCTGGGAATGTCCGGGTTGCTGGTGAAATCCACCGTAATCATGAAGGAGAATCTGGCCGAGATGAAACGCCGCGGCTACACCCTGCCGGTGCTGCTGGGCGGGGCAGCACTCAACCGTTCCTTTGTTGAAGGGAGCTTGCGGGACGTTTACGGCCCCGAGGTCTTCTACTGCCTCGACGCTTTTGAAGGGCTGCATACGCTGCAGAACCTGACAGAGGGCGGGGTCACTCCATCGTCTCCGGCAGCGACCGACTCAGACCCCCTCAATCGCCCTCGGGCTGAATCGGACCGCAAGATCGGCCTCGACACTCCTCGCCGCAGTGATCGCCCCACGGTCTACACCGCAGACGCCGGCGGCGGCGACGAACTCCCTGCCCCCGACGTTGACTATTCTGTACCAGTACCGGCGGTGCCCTTCCTCGGGACTCGGGTAATCACTGAGATTCCTGTCCGTGAAGTCTTTGACCTGCTCAACGAGACAACCCTCTTTCGTGGCCAGTGGCGTTACCGCCGAGGCAACCTCACCGCGGACGAGTATCGCCAGCTGATTGATGAGAAGGTCCGCCCTACCCTACAGTTGTGGCAGGGGCGCTGCACAAGGGAATCGCTCCTGGTGCCCAGGGCCGTTTATGGCTACTTCAAAGCCATCAGCGAGGGGCGCGAGGTGCGTCTCTTTGATGCCTCTGGCGAACCCCATGGCTCCTTCACCTTCCCGCGCAAGCTGACCCCGCCCCATCACTGCATCGCTGACTACGTACGGCCGGTGCGCGCAGGGGGGGCTGACGTGCTGGGGCTTTTCGTGGTAACCGTGGGGGAACGGGTCATGGAGGAGATACGACGTCTCCATGCAGAGCACCAATACAAAGACTACCTGCACCTGCATGGACTGGCAGTTGAGAGCGCCGAAGCCACCGCAGAGTGGCTCCATCGCAAGATGCGAATTGAAATGGGCATTACCGACGAAGACCAGGCGGGGGAACAAGCCATGGTGCGACAAGGATATCGCGGGTCACGCTACAGCTTCGGCTACCCGGCCTGTCCCGACCTTCGAGATCAGCAGCCGCTATTCCAGCTGCTGG
>CALGBT010000461.1 GCA_937884235.1 uncultured Pseudomonadota bacterium | reverse complement strand
CTCCAACAACTTGCGGCAAAGCTGCCCGAAGACGCCGAGGTCCGTTTCGCCGTTGGCTCATTGATGCTCGAAACCGAGCGGTCAGAGGAGGCCATAGAGCCACTGGAGAAGGCTGCAAAGCTGGCACCGACCCGGGTTGACATTCTCTTCAATCTGGCCGCGGCCTACCAGGCAACGGGAGCTGAGGAGAAGGCACGCAGGACTTTTGAACGCGCCTTGCAGCAGAACCCCGATGACCCCGATACCGTCTTCCAACTTTCCCTGGCCTATGGCAAAGCCGGTGAAGCGGACAAAGAGATTGAGTTCTTGAATAAGGTCCTTGAACTCAAGCCGGACCATGCCGACGCCCTTTACAATCTGGCTTTTGCTTTGCAACGACAAGGGAAATCAGACGAAGCGGTGAAGCTCTTCGAAGAGGTGGCCCGCAACAGCCCGGACGATGCCGACGTCTACCTCAGCCTGGGGGTCACGTTGCAGAAGATGGGCAAACTCGAGGAAGCGGAGAAGGCCATTCGCAGGGCCGTGAAGCTGGCCCCTGATGACCCCAAAGCGGCCTATGCCCTGGCGCTCATCAAGCACAGCCAGGGCAACTCCGAGGAGGCCGCCGACATGTATCGCAAAGCGGTTGCCAACAACCCCAACGATGCCAAGGCCCGTTATGGTCTGGCCCTGGCACTCCATACCCAGGGCAATCTGGCCGCCGCTGACAGGGAATATGAAGCGGCCCTGAAAGTCGACGAAAAGCTTGCTGACGCCTGGCTGGGACGGGGCCAGATCAAGGAGAAGCAAGGTCAGCTGACAGAAGCAGTAGCTCTGTATGAGCAAGGATTGCGACGCTCCCCTGATAACCCCAAGATTCTCTACGCTCTGGGCCGGGGGTGCTACCTCCGCAACGACGTCAAAGGCTCTGAACAATACATGCGGCAGTTGCTTAGGGCGGAGCCGAACAACACCGATGCCCTTTACTATCTGGGCCTGGCGGCGGCCCGCATGAAGCGCTACGCCGCCGCCGAGATGCTCTTCCTGCAGGTCAAAGAGAAGGACCCGGCCAATACGCTGGTGGATTATGACCTCGGTCTGGCTTACAGCCTGCAGGGGAACTACGAAAAGGCGGTGCCGGCCTTCGCCAGCTTTGTTGGCAGCAATCCGGACCAGGAAGACCGGGCACTGTCGAACTATGCGCTGGCGCTGGAGAAGCTGGGACGCGCTGACGAAGCCATGGCCCGCCTTGAGCGCCTCCACCAGATCGACCCCGGGGATGCCAACGTGGCTTTCCGGCTGGGTAACCTCTACGTGCTGGGAGAGCAGTGGGACGATGCCGTGGTGCCACTTCGGGAGGCCGGTCTGGGACTGCCCGATCACCTCGGCGCGCATTACCTCCTAGGCCTGTCACTGGCCCGGCTTGGTCGCTTTGAGGAAGCCATCGCCCCCCTGGAACGGGCGCGCACTCTGGACCGGGAGCACCTTGATACTCGCAAGGTCCTGGGCCGGGCCTACCAGGAAACGGGGCGCGGCAGCGAGGCCAACGCTGAGTTGGAGGCGGCAGCGGAGCTCTCGGGCGAAGCCGGCACCGGTCAACGCATGGCGTTGGCCAGGCGATACCTTGAGGCCGACAACCTGGCCGAGGCGCGCAAGCACCTGGAGAAGGTCATTGAAGCCGACCCCAGTCACGTCCCTGCGGGCATCGCCCTGGCTGAGATTCACATCCGCAACAATGAAGAATCAAAGGCGATTCCCCTCCTGGCGAGAGCAGTCAAAGAGGAGCCCGACAACTGGCTGGCAGTCTGGAAGCTAGGACTGCTCAAAGCCAAGGCCGGGGATATGAAGAATGGCGCCCAACTCCTGGAGAAGGCGGCCCGGGCGCAACCCGACAACGGCACCATCTGGAAGCAACTGGGCATCACCGAACTCAAGCAGAACCGTTACAAAGAAGCGGCCCGCGCGCTGGAGAAGGCGCGCCAGCTGCTGCCAGGAGATGGGGAACTGCCCGGGATGTTGGCCCACGCCAACCTCAAGGCCGGCAACACTGGCAAGGCGGAAGCGGCGCTACAGGATGCTGCTGCCGGAGGAGACCTCCGTTCCGTGGTGAAGCTCGCCGAAGTAGCCTTTGGAAAGGGCGATTTCGCCACCGCGTTGAAGCACGCCAGGTCTGCTCGAGCAAAGGACCCCGACAACCTGAATGCGTTGAAGCTCGAGGCTTACTCGTTGCAGCAAATGGGTGACACGACGGCGGCTTACCCCGTCCTTGAGAGGGCGATTGCAGCGGATCCTGATGATTCCCAATTGCGCACCGTCGCGGCCACAGTATTGGTGGAATCGGGGGATGCGCAGAAGGCTGTGGACCATTGCCGGGTGGCCATCAAGCTCGATGGCAAGAGCGCCCGAGCCCACTTCGTCATGGGCATGGCCCAGGACGGATTGGAGAACCACTCCCTGGCAGTCAAGCACTACCAGGAATCTCTCAAATTGGGTCCGGACGCCCCCTTTACGCTCTACAATCTGGGGGTCGCCCAATCCAAACTGGAGAAGATCGACGAGGCAGAAGAGACGCTTGCTCGCTGCACCAAGGTCGACCCCGAATTTGCCGCCTGCTGGTACGGTTGGGGCGTCATGAGGGCTGCCCAAGGCAAGCTCAAGGATGCGCGCAAGGCGGTACAGAAGCTCAACAAGCTGGATCCGGCAATGGCCAAGCAGCTGAAGGGGCAGATTGAGTAGAAGGCGAGGGGCGGTTGATGCGCTACCGCCGCAGCGCCATTGATGCGATGCCTGAAGCAATGCCCAGGGTGACGATGGAGAGGAGCAACGGGATGCCCTGCAGGATGAAGAGGTCCATGAGAGCGACCCTTGCCACCAGGAAGACGAGCGCCAAGACGCCTACCCACGCGGGCAGCGCAGCCTGCCGGCTGCGCCCAAGAAGTAGACCCAGAACAGCGAAAAAGCCCAACAAGGCGGTTTGCAGCAGGTGGTAGGTCTCTTCCGAGGTTGCCACGGGCACCAGGAGGGCTCGGCCGAGAAGATAGAGAACCACAACGCCCCCAATCAGACTGATGGGGGCAGAATAGCCATTGGCGGGCGGACTGGTCTCCGCTTCCCCCACGGCTCTGTACTTGAAATAGTGGGCCATGAGGATGCTGGCAACGACGACGGCTCCGACTGCTTGCAGGGACAGTGCGGGTTCACTGACAACAAGACCCGAGTCGAGTGCCACGAAGACGGCCGCGGCCACGGCCAGCAACGCAGCCAGCGCCCCCAGCAGGTTGCTCACAAGCTGCCGCGCGAAGAAGGCAGTCACGAGCAAACATACGGCAAATAGCAGACTCCTTCCCGGGACTGCGATGGCAGACCCGGCCAGCAAAAAGGCGGAGGCTACTGCTAATCCCACCGCCCCCGGTCGCAACTGGTGCCGACGAACCGCGACCATGGCCACTACGGCCACGCCGACGGCAGCCGCAAGAGCTAACCAGGAAGCCATGACCGGGTTCAGAAATGCCCCGAGTCCCACCGCCCAGAGCGAGAAGAAAGGGAGCCATCCCGGAGCTGGACTGGCCACCTTCCCCAGCATGCGTAGATGGTATACTAGCACCACGAGCCAGATCCCCAGGACCGTTGCCGCGAGATGGGGCAGGACCTCAGCATAGCCATCCCGCCGGCCTGAGTAGAGGATGGCCGCGGCGACAAAGAGGGCCGCCGGCAGCATCACTAGAGGGCGCAACACCGACCAGCCGCGACGTCGCACCAACTCCCGAGAGGCCACCACCTCAAGCAGCGCACCATAAGCGCAGAGGGGCATCGCTGACGGCTGGCCAATGAGGCCCACGCTACCGGCCATGGCTGCCGCCAAAGCGATACCAGCCAATCGACCCAGGCGAGCGCGCACGGCGGCGACCGCTGCGAGCAACGCAGTGCCGTGCAGGGCAGCTGCGCCGAGAGCCGGGGAAAGCTGCCCGAATCTGACAACCGATTCCAGCACGATGAGGGTGGGAAGGACTGCGCCACAATAGGGCAGCAACGGAAAACGACGGCCCAACTGACCAGGCAGCAGCGGGGTGGCAACCAGCAGTGCGGCATAGAACAAGCCTAGCCAGGTCCCTGCAGTAGCATCCAGGAAACCCTGCTGCGTCGCCACCCGGAGGATCATTGCTCCGCCCAGTGCGAAACTTACCACCGCGATGCGGCGGGGCCAGTCTACCAGAACACGAGTAGCCGTCGTCTCCAACTCTGGAGGCGGCACAGCCTCTGTGGGAGAGATGGCCTCAGCAGACTCCAACCCCGCAACTCTGGCCTCCAATTGCGCGTGGGCCAGCTGCAGCGCGTGAAGCTCTTCCTGCAACTGCTTCATGGAGGATTCCATGTCCCTCCTGAGCACTACCGGCTACTGACCACCAATGGCCGGTTTGACGCGTTTTTCAGCTTCTGGGAAAAGCGAGATGATACGGTGGAAAACATAGAGGATGCCAAAGGGCAGCGTAAAGACGACCGCGCCAACGACCAACCCCTCTTTCTCCCACAGGCCAGGCAGATAGCTGGTGAAGCCCCGCATGGATTTCGACAGCAACTGCCCGCCGATGACAACGTTCCAGCGCATCAACAGTACCTGGACCAGCAGCATCGCCGAAGCGATCCAGATGAGAGAGTTGTTGAGCCGGTCACGCAAGCGGAAGAGCGCCGTCACCCCTAGCATCATGAAGGGAATAAGGGAGAAGACAAAGAACTGCAGGATCACGTAGGTCACAAACAGTTTGGTGGTAATCAGCTCAAACAGGACCTCCCACTCCTCAGTCTGCTTGTACGCAATGGAGAGCAATTCCAGGAGTTCCAGGGAAACAGCCATGATCATGAAGCCCCAGAGATACTTCCCCATGGCCCGGATACACGGTTGGTCCATCTTCCAGCCATTGAGCCGATGAATGATCATGTAGAGGAAGATCAGAACGGCAATCCCCGAGACGATGGCCGAGAAGATGAAGATGACAAACATCAAAGGCGTGTTCCACCACGGGTTGGCCTTGAGGGAGCCAAAGAGGAATCCGACATAGCCGTGGAGAATGCAGGCCATGGGAATACCAACGCCGGCCAGGAATCGGGCGATCTTGTGGTCCGCCGCCTGGCTCTCCTTGGACTCGTTGAGGTTGCCCAGCACCACCACCCGGCTGATGAGCGCAGCCAGACCGGTACCCTTAGCCCGAGCAATGAAGTCGCTGCGCATGACGAACCATATCTCCAGCACCACCAGCACCAGATAGCCAGTGTAGATAAACCCGAAGCCCGCCATGGCTGAAGTGAAATTGGGGGTTATCATGATGTTGAAAGCGCGCTGCGGCTGACCCAGGTGAATCAACAGGGGCATGGTCGCGAAAAGCAGGAAGACGAAGGCTGAAGCCAGCGAGAAACGCGCCACCGGCCGCAACTCTTCCTTGGCAAATACGTGGTAGAGCGAAGAGACGATGAAGGCCCCGGCCACCAGCCCCGTGATGTACGGGTAGAGGACGATCATCACCGTCCAGGTCACATTGATTTCGTTGGGAAATACGAAATTCATTACACCACCTCCGCGTCCAGTTCGAGGTAGTAGCACTTGGGGTGAGTCCCCATTTCAGGGAGCAGCAGTCGGTACTTGCGTTGCTTGAGAATGGTAGAGAGCTCACTGTTGGGGTCCTTCAGATTCCCAAAGAGCCGAGTCCCGGTGGGGCAGGACTGGACGCAGGCCGGCAGCTCGCCACGAGTGATGCGGTGATAGCAGAGGGTGCACTTGTCCGAGATATGAGTGAGCGGGTTGATGAAGCGAGTACCATATGGACATGCCTGCACACAGTAGCCACAGCCGATACAGCGGTCCTCATCTACCAGCACCACGCCGTCTTCGGTCTTGTAGGAAGCACCGACGGGACACACCTGGCTGCACACCGACTTGGTGCAATGGTTGCAGATCTTGGGCACGAAGAAGGCCTTCTCCACTTCCAACTCACTCTCGGGTTCCTTGAAGACAAAGTCTCCCTCAGTGGCGGCCTCCACGTGGACTTCGCCTTTGCTGTCAACACGGTAGCGCTCCACCCACGTCCGGAACACGCCCTCCGGCACATTGTTCTCCGCCCGGCAGGCCCGCACGCAGGCGTTGCAGCCAATGCACTTGGAGGTGTCGATGGCGTAACCCCAGAAGTAGTCCTCCCAGTTATATCCATCCTTCGCCCCCGGGGCCGGCTCACCGGTTGCCGGGGGATTGCAGCGGAAGAGAATCAGAGTCGGAACCGTGGCCAACACCTTCATGGCATCACGCCGGCTCAGTTTTCGCTCTACCTTCTTACTCATTATTGCCTCCCACGGGTGCGTGAATCTTGTCCCGATGGCAGTCGACACAGCGCTTCTTCTGGTCAGCCTCATCTTCGGCTACATCCTCAAGATGGTCGGGCCACTTGATGCCGGGAGGGGCACCATCGCCCTTGAACTCCTCCTGCCGGTGACAGAGAAGGCAGAACCGCGGGTCGGCATCAAGTACAATGCGCCCGGAGAAGCTGTTCTCCTTAAGGAAGAGATGGCACGTGGTGCAACCGATCTCGGCGTGCTCACGGTCCCGGAAATCGTCGACGATTTCGCTGTGGCAGTACTTGCATGTGAAAATTTTGGGGTGGTCCTCGGGCTGATCGAGAGACTCGTCGGTGCGGCCGATGTGGCAATCCCGGCAGCGGTGGACGAGGGGATGCATCCGGGCCTCACGGAGGTCGCGGTCGAGATAGAGAGGCTCATGTGGCGAGTGGCATCTCGTACAAGCGATGGTATCATCTTCCACTCCCAGAAACTTGAAATGCTCGGCCACATCTATTTGCGGGAAAGAGCCGGGTCGCGCGTCGAGCTTGCGATGGCAGACCAGACAGGCGCCCCGGCCGTCAGGGGCAGTGATGCGTTGCTCGGGATCGGCAGCGTGAGCTGCCCCGACACCATGGCATGTTTCGCACTCAACATCGGCATGAACATCTTTGCTTCGCAGCCTGGCAATATCGGCGTGACACTCCGCACAGGCCTTGTGCCCCACATGGGAGAGCGGCTTGGCGCGGGCGTCGTTCACCGCTTCAGCCCGGTATTGTCCGTAGCGCCCCATACTCGAGGGGACAAAGAGTTCCCGGGTGACCATCCCGCCGATAACAACTACACCCAACAAGATGAAGACCGGTACCGTGTGCCGATAACTGCGAGTGGCCACTACCTCACCCAGAGTCGCTTTGCGCGCCGCCAGGAGCAGGTTAAAACCAACCGCAGTCAGCGCAAATGCGAGCAAGGCCAGAATGGCCAGTATTGTGGTCCCAGAGATGGGCCCGATGCTGCGAACATCCTGAACCAGGACGATGATAAAGCCGGCCAAAGCCGCTACACCAGCCCCCAAGATCGCAACATTGCGTCCGTTTTTGGTCATCTTAGTCCACCCTTAGCTGTCCCGACAAGAATATCTCAAATATGCGACAGGATTGATTGTGAAATTGTTTTCAGTCGGAGTCAAGTCACGATGCTCCAGTCCCCGTCGCGACATGGTCTATTGGGGGCAAAGGTCACCTCCCAACTGCTATTTGTCACTGCTATTTGTCTTTGATCTTCGCCCAGGTATCTCGCAGCGTGACGGTGCGATTGAAGACGAGTTGCTCGGCGCTGGAGTCGGGGTCGACACAGAAATAGCCGAGCCGCTCAAACTGAACGGTGGTACCCGCAGGCAATTCCTGCAGACTCGGCTCGACAAAAGCCTGCCGGTTGACCTGCTCAGACTCCGGATTAAGATTGGCCAGGTAGTCCTCTCCCTCGCCAACGTCGTAGGGGTCTTCCTTGGTAAAGAGGTGCTCGTAGAGGCGTATCTGTGCTGGCAAGGCCCGGGCGGCAGAGACCCAGTGCAGCGTCCCTTTCACGCGTCGCCCGTCAGGGGCATTGCCCCCTCGGGTGGCGGGATCGTAGGTGCAACGCAGTTCAACCACATTGCCCGCCTCGTCCTTGACTACCTCGGTGCAGGTAATGAAGTACCCATAGCGCAGTCGCACTTCTCGTCCCGGTGCCAACCTGAAAAACTTCTTTGGCGGGTCCTCCAGAAAGTCCTCTCGCTCAATGTAGAGTTCTCGTGAGAAGGGCACCAGTCGGGCGCCAGCATCGGGGTTACCCGGATTGTTCACTGCTTCCAACTCCTCAACCTGGCCCTCCGGGTAGTTGGTAATCACCACCCGCAGCGGGTCCAGCACCGCCATCACACGATTGGCATCCCGGTTGAGTACCTCGCGCACGTGAAACTGCAAGAGCGCGTAGTCGACGGTGGAGTCTTTCTTGGAAATGCCGATGCGATCACAAAAAGCGCGCACCGCAGCGGGCGGATAGCCACGCCTCCGAATTCCCGAAATGGTCGGCATGCGAGGATCGTCCCACCCGCGCACCCGGCCCTCCTTGACCAGTCGCAGCAAGAAGCGCTTGCTCACCACGGTAAAAGTGAGATTCAAACGGGCAAACTCAATCTGCCGGGAAGGAAAGATCCCGAGGTTCTGGATGTACCACTCATAGAGCGGTCGATGATCCTCGAACTCAAGGGTGCAAAGCGAATGGGTGATAGCCTCTAGCGAGTCGGACTGGCCATGGGTGTAATCGTAAGTCGGATAGATACACCACTTATCGCCGGTGCGATGGTGGGTCGCCCGCAGAATCCGATACATGATCGGGTCCCGCATGTTCATGTTGGGGCTGGACATGTTGATTCTGGCACGCAGAGTCATGCTCCCATCTTCAAACTCTCCCGCCCGCATGCGGGCAAAAAGATCGAGGTTCTCAGCCATGGACCGCTCACGAAAGGGACTGTTCCGGCCGGCCTCCGTGAGCGTCCCCCGATACTCGCGAATCTGCTCGGCAGTCAACTCGCAGACGTAGGCAAGTCCTTTTTCAATTAGCTGCACCGCCCAGTCGTAAAGCTGCTCAAAGTAGTCTGAGGCGTAGTACTCCCGGTCTTCCCAATCAAACCCCAACCATCGAATATCCTCCTTGATGGAGTCGATATACTCCTGGTCCTCTCGAACCGGGTTGGTATCGTCGAAACGGAGATTACACTTGCCTTGATAGTCCCTGGAAATACCGAAATTCAGGCAGATTGATTTAGCGTGGCCGATATGGAGATAGCCGTTTGGCTCCGGTGGGAAACGGGTATGGATTCGGCCTTCGTGCTTGTTGTTGCGAATATCTTCGTCGATGAAATCTCGGATGAAATTGGACGGTGCCGAAACTTCCGACTCGGGCCCTGTGGGCTTCCTGTCATCACTCATTTAGAACCCTCCTCGTTGGCGGCGCGAGCCTGCTCAACCTTCAGCGCCTTGAGCCTGGCGACGGCTTCACGCATACGCGCCTGGCACAGCGGTTTGCCGATGACCTCCATGGACTCAAAGAGCCCCGGGGAAGCCTGCCGTCCGGTAATGGCGATGCGTACGGGCATGAAATAGGCCCGTGCCTTCAGTTCGTTCTTCTCGCCGAATTCTCTCAGAACAACCTCGATTCGCTCCCTGCTCCAGTCGCGCTCCGCATCCAGGTCGTCGGCAAGCTTCTCGAAAAGGGGTATCATCTCCGCAGCCGTCATCTTCTTGCCCTGCAGCAATGCCGAGTCATACTCGAGCTCACTGGCAAAAAAGAATGAGGTCTTCGGCAAGAACTCATCCAGGCGCCTAATCCGCTCCTGGATGAGGGGCACGATCTGCCCAATGAACCCGGCATCAAACTGATGCTCAATGACGCGCTTCGCCAGCTCTTCTGGAGACATGTCTCGCAGGTAGATGCCGTTGAGCCAGTAGAGCTTCTCCACGTCAAAGACTGGCTCGCCAAGGCTCACGCGGTCGATGTCAAAAGCATCCACCAGCTCGTCCAGGGAGAATTTCTCGCGATCCTCGCCAAGGGAATAGCCCATGAGCGCCAGAAAATTGCGCATGGCTTCGGGAAAAATGCCGATTCGCTTGTAGTAGTCGATTGAAACCGGATTCTTGCGCTTGGAGATCTTCGACTTGTCCAGGTTCCGGAGCAGGGGCATATGGATGAACTCCGGATGTTGCCACCCGAAGGCCTCATAGAGCCGCAGGTGCTTTGGAGTAGAGGGGATCCACTCCTCTGCCCGAATCACATGGGTGATGCCCATCAAATGGTCATCCACCACATTGGCCAGATGGTAGGTGGGGTATCCGTCGGACTTCAGAAGTACCTGGTCGTCACTCTGGTCATTGGGGTAGCGGACCTCTCCC
>CALGBT010000460.1 GCA_937884235.1 uncultured Pseudomonadota bacterium | reverse complement strand
CAGGGCGACGGCGGACCAACACTACGTCACACGAGCATTTCCCCGCCCCACCTGAAATCATTGCCGAAATACGAATTAATGTGCTTGGGGGCATGCTCCTCCCGATATAGAGGGTGGAGGTACGGCCATGGTCTCGACGGTTTACTCGGCAGGCGTGATTGGAGTTGATGGGTATCTCGTCGAGGTGGAGTGTGATACCGGCGGCGGGCTCAATGCCTTTGAAGTCGTGGGGCTGGCGGAGACGGCCGTACGGGAGTCACGGGTGCGCATTCGCTCTGCCGTCGACAATTGCGGCTTCGCCATGCCCAGGGGGCGCATCACCATTAACCTCGCCCCCGCCGACGTCCCCAAACGGGGCACCATCTACGACCTGCCGCAGGCCGTGGCCCTCATGTCCGAGGCCGAGTTGATCCCCGCCGGCACCCTCGACGGGTCACTCTTCGTCGGCGAACTCTCGCTCACCGGCGAACTGCGCCCCATCCCCGGCGTTTTGCCCATGGCCATCGCCGCCCGGGACCACAGCTTCAAAGAGATCTTCGTCCCCGAGGGCAACGGCCTCGAAGCCGCAGTAGTCGAGGGCATCGACGTCCTGCCGGTGCGCTATCTCGACCAGATAGTTCACCACCTGAAGGGCACCAAACGCATCGAGCCACTACCCCCGGGACCGCCCGCCGCAGATACCCGACCCCTCCCAGATCTGGCCGACGTCAAGGGCCAGGAGTGGGTCAAGGAGGCCCTGGTCGTCGCCGCCGCCGGCGGACACAACATCCTGCTGGTCGGACCGCCGGGGTCAGGGAAAACGATGATGGCCCGACGGCTCCCTTCCATCATGCCCCCCATGACCATGGAAGAGGCCTTGGAGACCACCAAGATCTACAGCGTCGCCGGCCAGCTCAGCCGCAACCGGGGACTGGTTACGACCCGGCCCTTCCGAGCTCCCCACCATACCCTCTCCAGCGTCGCCCTGATCGGCGGCGGCACCATCCCCAGGCCGGGCGAAGTCTCGCTGGCGCACCACGGAGTGCTCTTCCTCGATGAGCTGCCCGAATTCCCCCGGGCCGTCCTCGAGGCCCTGCGCCAGCCCCTGGAAGATCGTACGGTTACCGTCTCCCGGGCCGCCATGTCCTGCACCTTCCCGGCCACCTTCTCACTGGTGGCGAGCATGAACCCGTGTCCGTGCGGTTACTCCGGCGACGAGCGCCGCAAGTGCACTTGCGACGGACACTCCATACGCAAGTACATGTCGCGGCTCTCCGGGCCATTGCTGGATCGCTTTGATATGCATGTGGAGGTGCGCGGGGTGGGATTCGACCAACTCCAGAAGAAGGCGGCCGGGCCGGATTCGGCCACCCTGCGAGCCAAAGTGCTGGCGGCCCGGGCAATTCAGTCTAAGCGCTTTGCCGGTACTGATATTGGCTGCAATGCCAAGATGACCAGCCGAGCCCTGGCCCGACACTGCGGCCTGGATGCTCGGGCCCTGGCCCTGCTCAAGGAGAACTTCGAAAAGCGGGGGCTCTCCGCTCGCTCCTACGACCGGATCCTGAAGGTGGCCAGGACGCTAGCGGACCTGGCGGGTGAAGAGGCAGTAGGCATGGAGCAGATTGCCCAAGCAATCCACTACCGGGAACTCGACACAATGATCGACTGACACGCACTCAAGGAGGAGCGAAATGGGTACCAAAGAACAAGTGAAGGCAGCGCTGAAGGCAGTTGAGAAGCAGTTTGGCAAGGGGCTCCTGATGGCCCTGGGGGAGGACCAGCGAGAGCCGGTTGCGATCATCCCGAGTGGCTCCCTGGCCCTGGACAAGGCGCTGGTTATCGGCGGGATCCCACAGGGCCGTATCGTCGAAATCTACGGCCCGGAATCCTCGGGCAAGACGACCCTTGCGCTCCACATGATTGCCGAAGCGCAGAAGATGGGACGGGTTACCGCCTTCATCGATGCCGAACACGCTCTGGATACGGCCTACGCCTCACGCCTGGGCGTTCGGGTGGAGGAATTGCTCGTCTCCCAGCCGGACTATGGCGAACAGGCTTTGGCTATCGCCGCGGCCCTCGCCCCGTTGGAGGGTATCGGCCTGATTGTCGTTGATTCCGTAGCCGCGCTGGTCCCCAAGTCTGAGATCGAGGGTGAAATGGGGGATCATCACGTGGGCTCTCAGGCGCGGCTCATGAGTCAGGCGATGCGAAAGCTGGCTGCCATCTGTAACCGCTACAACACCTCGATTCTCTTCATTAACCAGATCCGTCACAAGATCGGAGTCCAGTTTGGGTCGCCGGAAACAACCACCGGCGGAAACGCACTCAAATTCTACGCCTCCATACGCGTGGACATCCGCCGCATCGGTTCCATCAAGAAGGGTGACGAAGTGGTGGGCAACCGGGTCCGCATGAAAGTGGCCAAGAACAAGCTGGCCCCGCCATTTCGTGTGGCCGAAACAGAGATCCGGTTTGGTGAGGGGTTCGACTTCGCTCTAGAGCTGCTGGATGCCGGGTTGGAAGCAGGACTCCTGACCCGCTCTGGAGCCTGGTACTCATGGGGCGAGACGCGCCTGGGACAGGGTCGAGAGGGGGTACGGGAGTTCATCACGGACCACCCCGAGATACGCGCCCGACTCCACCACGCCCTGACCGCGGCAGCCACCCCGACCAATCCCGCCTTGACTGAAGTAAAGGAAGAGGCTGCAGCGTAATTGACGGGCCTTGTCGAACCGCTCTTGGCCGACTCCACCCGCCGTGCTAAACTGCCGGGAAAGCAACTGCGAACGCGCCGCAGGAGAACCATGCGAAACACCTTGTTCCTTCTCTTCATGCCCGCGCTGCTGGTCGGGTTTCCGCTTCCTGCCAACGCCGAAGATGGAGTCGCCACGCCGGACTGGCTCGAACTTGGGGCCGAGTATCGGGTCGAGAGC
>CALGBT010000459.1 GCA_937884235.1 uncultured Pseudomonadota bacterium | reverse complement strand
TCCTGCGCCACGTCAACGCCGATGAGCCCAACACCGCCATCCCTCTCTTTGAGGCGGTCTTCGCCGCCGCACCAGGGGACCCCGCAGCGGCAGAGGTGCTCGCCGACCACTACGCCGAGACCGAGCAGTGGGTGAAACTGGCGGACGTCTACGAGGGACTACTCACCGTCACTGAAGACCCGGAGGAGCGGGTCGATCTGCTCAAGAAGCTCGCCCTTCTGCGCGAGACGGTTATCGAGGACGCCGGCGGGGCCGCCCGGAACTATCAGGAGATCCTCGACCTTCTGCCCGACGACCTTGACGCCCTCAAGGAGTTGGAACGCCTCTACATTCAGCAGCACAAACCCGCTGAGCTGGCCAAGGTCCTGCGGGGTATGGTCCCCCATGTTGAAACCGTCGGCGAAACCGTTGCCCTGCTGGAACGAATCGCCACCATCGCCGCCCGTGACATCTGTGACCAGAGGATGGCCATCGCCACTCTCCAGGAGATTCTCGAACACGACCCAGGCCACGCCCAGTCACTCACTGAACTCGAAACACTCCTCGAGATTGCAGGTGACTACGAAGGCAGCGTCGACCTCATCGACCGCCGCATCCATCTTTCCGGCGACGCCGAAGAGGTGGTGCATCTATTCCTGCGTAAGGGTGAGATTCTCCACCGCGAACTCGCCTCCGTCACCAAAGCGGAAGAAGCATACCGGGCCATCCTGGAACTGGTGCCAGGGCACCCCGAGGCCGTTGCTCGAATCGTTGATCTGCTCATCTCCACAGGAAAGTTCGACCGGGTCATGGAGTTCCTGCTACGCCGCGCCCGACACAGCGAAGATGAGCAGGAACAGGCGCGCCTGCTGACACGCATGGCCGATATCTCCAGGGAACACCTGGACGACCCCGACAACGCCATTGAGCTACTGGAAGCCGCGTTGCAGCGAGCACCACATTACGAGCCTGCCGTCACCACCCTTTCGGACCTGTACTTGCAGCGGGAAGACTGGACCAAGGCCCTGCCCCTACTGGAGGTCTTGCGCGAAAGCGCGGCGAAATCCCGACGCACCCAGTTGGAAGCTGAGGTGCTCAAGCAGATGGGCGGGTGCCTGCGACTCATCGGCCGCACCGATGACGCCCTGGCCTACTACCGCGGTGCCTACGACAAGGGCGCCGACGACGGGACTGTTTTGCGGGCACTGGGAGAACTCAACCTCGCAGCTGGAAGCATCGACGTCGCAGCAACCTACTTCGGCCGCTTCATTGATGGCCTCAGCGCTGCCGAGCTGGCGCGGGAAGGAAACGAGGTCTTCTCTACCATGGCCAGCATCCAGCAGGCTCTAGGTAATGAAGAATCCGCCAGAGAATGGCTGGAGCAAGCCCTTGACAATGCTCCCGAAGATGCCTCCGCCATTGCCAGCCTGATCCAGGTGGCCGAGAAACAGAACAACTTCCTCAGAGCCAATGAACACCGCCGCCGCCTGGCAACGCTGCAAACCGACCCACTCGAACAACTTGCCACTTACATCGCCATCGGCGACGCCTGTCGCACCTACCTCCTCGCCCCGGAATCCGCCCGAGAAGCCTATGAGCACGCTCACACCCTGGTACCCGACTCGAAGGTCCCGCTGCTCAAGCTCCTTGAGCTACACGCCAAGGCTGGCAACCACGAAGCCACGGCTGAGACCTTGAAGCGAGTCCTCGTACGAGAAACCGATGCTGCTCGGAAGCTTAGCTTCGCGTTCGCCCGAGCCTCTCTGCTGCATCGGGAGTTGGGGAACAACAAGGAAGCCGCACTGGCATACGAAGCCGTGCTCGACCTCGACGCAGAGCACATCGAAGCAATCAAGGCCCTGCTCGAGTTGTACACCATTGACGAAGACTGGGTGGCCCTAGAGGTGTGCTACCTGAGGATGCTTGAACGACTGGAGACCAAGGGCAGAAGAGACCTCGAACACGTTCTCCTGCGCGGCCTGGGGGAACTTTACGAACTCCACCTCGAGGTCCCCGAAGACGCCATTGCGTTCTACCGTCAGGCACTACAGAGAAAGAGCGATGATGTTGAGCTTCGTGTCACCCTGGCCGAGCTACTCGAGGCCAGCGAAATGTGGGCTGAGGCGATTGGCGAATACCGCACTCTCATCCAACTGAATCCCGACAATCCCACTTACTACCGCAAGCTCTCTCGCCACTGCCACAATCTTGGCGCCAAAGACGATGCCTGGTTCGCGGTTTCGGTGCTGGTCGCTCTGGGGCAGGCCACGGACAAGGAACGGGAGTGGCTCAAGGGTTCTAAGCCGACGCTTCCCAAGGGACCACTGACCCTGGAGAAATGGCACGCTGGACTGCGCGCCAAGGCTCAGGAAATAGAACTCAGCGAACTCTTCTCGCTGCTTGCCACTGCCTTGGGACCGACCCTCAAAAGCAAGTCGCACAAGGAGGCCGACCTGAACAAACGCGACCGAGTCGAGACTACCGGAGACGACGCCTTTGCCACAACCTTGCGCCGGGTTTCCAAGCTACTGGGAATGCCGGTGCCAGAGGTCTTTAAGGTAGAAGGCTTCCTCGGCATGGACATCCGCCCAACAGCACCGCCGGTGCTGGTGGTTGGCGATGTCTTTCTGAGAGGAGCCGATGATGGCGTCGTCGCCTTCCTCCTTGGACGCACCCTCACCTGGTTCCACCCCTGGCACGTGCTGGCAGCATACTTCCCCCCTGATGCCCTCAGGCTGCTGCTGACGTCCGCCATCTCCTTCGTGCGCCCCGCCAACGAACTTGCCCTCGAGGACCCCGAAGTAGTTGCCATCCACAAGCAGCTACGCAAACACCTCGGAACCGACGGTGAGACCAGCCTCGAAAAACTCGTCGGCGGCCTCACCTCCACCAGCATCAGCCGCTGGCTCTCAGGCGTCGAACTGACCTCCAATCACGCCGGACTACTGGCCTGCGGCGACGTCAAAACTGCCCTTACCGGCCTCCAGGCCGACCCCTTCAGCCGCTCCCGCCTCCCCAAAACTGACCAGGCCAAGGAATTGGCCGTCTACGCTACGTCTAGCGACTTCGCTGCGCTGCGTCGCTAGACTGTGCGCAGGCGCCCCCAGGGGGCGCCGTTCGCAGGTCGCTGCGCTCCCGTTCGCAGGTCGCTGCGCTCCCGTTCGCAGG